>NZ_JBHYJD010000014.1:0-250250 GCF_042740555.1 Nonomuraea sp. NPDC059007
GCGTCAGGTGCTGAAGGCTGCCGGGCTGTGCGGAGTTCTTGGAGGTCGGGGATGTGGTTGTAGAGGGTGCCCACGCTGACGCCGAGCAGTTGGCGATCGAGGTGACCGACCTGCGAGATCGCGAGCCGCCTTTAGGAGTTCGGCGTCGACCACGGTGGGGCGGCCGCCAACGCGGCCGCCCGCCCGCGCGGCGGCCAGACCCTCATGCGTACCGGCGATGATGAGGTCGCGAATGAACTCAGCCAGTGCGGCGAAGACGTGGAAGACGAGGTGGCCGCCGGGGGTGGTGGTGTCGAGGCGCGCACACCGACAGCGAGACCAAACCAGCCCCGCAAACCCGGTGGGGCCGGCGGGTTCATCCCACGCATGCCCGGCTCCCTGCAGCACGACGCGCGCCGCCCTCTCAGCAGCGCGCGTCTTCCCGCACTTCCAGGAGCGGCAGGCCCGCCGCGTACCGCCGGAAGAAACCGGCGGTCGGAGTGTCCGTGGTGGCGACGGCGTCCGGAGTTCCCTCCGCGATCACCGCGCCCCCGTCCGGACCGGCCCCCGGCCCCAGGTCGATCACCCAGTCCGCGGACGCGGCGACGGGGATGTCATGTTCGGCCACGACGACGGTGTTGCCCGAGTCGAGCAACACATCGAGCGCATCCACCACACGCTGGATGTCGGACGGGTGCAGACCCGAAACGGGTTCGTCGAGAACGACAAGGCCGGCCTTGCGGCCCGCGGCACCGCGTTGGATCGCGGACGCCAGCTTCAGCCGCTGCGCCTCGCCGCCGGACAACTCTGTGGCGCTCTGGCCGAGTTGGAGATAGCCAAGCCCGACCTGGTTCAAGGTTGCCAGGATTTCCGCGAGTTGCCGGGGCTCGGCGAACCGCTCCACAGCCTCGGCGACGGTCAGCTCCAGCACCTGATCGATAGCCAGCCCCTGATGCCTGATCTCCAAAGCCTCAGGCTTGTAGCGCCGACCCTCGCACGCGTCGCAGACCACCCATACATCCGGTAGGAAGTGCATGTTGACGAGCTTGCGGCCATAACCGGTGCAGGTTTCGCATCGGCCACCACCCGCGGTGTTGAAGCTGAACCAGGAGGCATTGACCCCGCGCCCGCGCGCCACGTCAGTTTCGGCGAACAGCTTGCGGACAATGTCGAACGCCTTGCTGTAGGTGGCCGGGTTGGACCGCGGCGTGCGCCCGAGCGGTTCCTGATCGACGACGGCGACCCAATCGAACCCCTCCAGGCCGGTCACCTGTCGCACCGTGTTAGTCATCCGCCCGTTCAGGGCGGCCTCCACGCTCGCCGCGAGCGCGCCGAGCAGACTGCTCTTGCCGCTGCCGCTCACCCCGGTCAGGCATGTGAGCCGGCCAGCGGGAAATCGCACCAGGTTCGCGGTCACATTGTGCGCACGCAAGTCGTGCAGTTCCACCCAGCCGGTGTCCTCCCCTGCCGAACGGCGAATCCGGCGTAGCCGTGGCCCCTTGCCGGCCAGGTAGCGGCCGGTCAATGACGTCGGGTGGGCGGCCGCGTTGGCGGGAGGCCCCGACACCAGGACCTCACCGCCGAGGCGGCCCGCGCCGGGCCCCATGTCGATCACCCAGTCGGCCCGGGCGATCAGCTCAGGGTCGTGTTCGACCAGGAGCACCGTGTTGCCGGCCTTACGCAGCTCCAGGGCGATGTCGAGCAGGTGCGCCTTGTCGGCCGGATGCAGCCCGGTGCCGGGCTCGTCCAGGACGAAGACGATGCCGCTCAGCTCGGTGCTGAGCTGCGCGGCGAGCCGGGTTCGCTGTATTTCACCCCCGGACAGCGTCGTCGCGCTCCGGGACAGCTGGAGATGCGCGAGGCCGAGCCGGTCAAGGATCGCGAGCCTTCGGCCCAGGTCCTGCAGCAGCGGCTCGCCGACCTCGCGCTGCCGGGCGCCCAGGTCGCCGGCCACCCGCTTGGCCCAGCTGCGTACCTTTCGTACGTCCACCTCGAGCAGGTCGGGGAAGGTCAGCCCGCCGAGCCGCACCGACCGGGCCACCTTGTCGTACCCGCTGCCGCCGCAGGTGCCGCACGGCTGCTTGCGCATGTACGGCAGGTAGCGCTGCTTGGCGCTGGAGGTCTGGGCGTTCACGAACACCCGCTCCACCTCGGCGAGCGCGCCCCGTAGCGGCTGGCTGGAGGTGTAGGTCACCTGGGCCGTCTCGTTTTTGTTCGTCATGTTGACGGTCGCCTCGATCTTCTCCTCACCCGTGCCGTACAGCACACAGTGACGGAACTCCTCCGGCAGTGACTGCCATGGCCGGCCGAGGTCCACGCCGCGTTTCTCGGCGAGCGCCGGCACGAACACATGCTCCCCCGACCGCCATTTCGCGTACCAGGGCGAGGCCCCCTCGAAGAGCGGAAGCTCCGGGTGGGTGATGACCAGGTCCTCCTGCGCCTGCCATCGCCCGCCCACGCCGTGGCAGTCCGCACAGCTCCCTTCCGGCGTGTCGCGGTCGAAATGAGCGGTCGTCAGATGCCCGTCCCCGCTCTCCGCCGCCGTGTCCGCGCCGATTCCCGGCAGGCGCGAGTACAGCAGCCCCAGGTGCCCGTCGATACCGGTCATTGTCGCGACCGTGGAGCGGGGGTTGCGGTTCAGGCGGCGCTGGTCGACCGCGAGCGTCGCGCCGAGTCCCAGGATGCGGTCGACCTTCGGGCGGTTGCGCTGGGTGATGTACTGCCGCACGAACGGCGAAAGCCCTTCCAGATACCGCAACTGCGCCTCATTGTGCAGGGTATCGATGGCCAGCGAGGTCTTGCCGCTGCCGCTCACTCCGGTGAAGGCGACAAGCCGCCCTTTGGGGATGCTGACCGATACGTCCCGCAGATTGTTGGTACGGGCCCCCACCACCTCGATGGTCTCGCACTCGATACCCGCGACGTCCCGTACGAACGCAGTCAACCTTCGTCCATCCTCTCGCAAGACAACAGAACATGGGCAGGCAGACACCCATGCCGAACAAACCGATCACGCCACCACGCGGCCGCTTCAGCACGTGGCCGGTTTGATGCGGCCCGTGCCGCAGATCAGGACCGCGGCACCGAAGTGAGCTTGTTGACGCCGGGAGCGTAGGCGGTCATCCAGTGCGGATGCAGCCGGTAGTAGACGACGTCGTTGTCCCAGTCGGAGAAGTCGCCGTAGAAATCCTTGAAGTAGGCGAGCAGGTCCGGCCAGTCCTCGGCCGGCTCGCTGTCCTCAGGGCTGAGGATCTCCACCGTGCCGTGGGTGAACACGCCCAGGTCCTCACCGCGCATGTGCGCGACGCTGACAGCGGGGCGGGCGGCCAGGTGGCGGGCCTTGGCGGCACCGCGCGCCGTGCCGAAGTGCCACTTGCCGTGCAGGAAGTGCCCATCCACACCGCTGATCCGCGGCTCGCCCTTCGCCGTCACGGTGGACAGGGCGAGGGTGCACATTCCGGTCAGGATCCGGGTGAGCTGCTCCGCGGTCAGGGTGTTCTCGGTGACGATCGAGCGGAGGTGCGAGGTAGAGCGGGAAAGGGAGGCTTCGAGGAGAGCCTGAAGCTCCTTGAGCTCCTCGGGGGTTTCGCGCATCGAGGTCCTTGTCTATCTGTGAGCTGACCGGTGAACCGATGATCGCTCTAAAACCCGACGCCTTGTGTCATGTTTTTCGGACGTCCTGCGAAACCGCCGGGGCGCGCATCTCAAGACCGGTTCACTTGGCGAAGGCGGCCAGGCGATGCGACTGGTCCGCCGGTTCTGCTCGGAGCCTTTGGCGTCGGTGGAGCTAACCGACTAGTTAGGGCGTTCCATTTCGTTCCGTCGCGGAACCGGTACCGCCCGGGGCCGTAGCCGGGGTGCTCCCGCGGAGCGAGGGTGGCGCCGGGGGCCTGCGACGCGCCGAAGCCGGCCGGCGTGACCGCCCTGGCGACCCGAGCGGGCGGCGCCGGTTAGGTGACGAAGGCGGTGTATCGGCCGTTGTGGCCGAGGAGGCTGGCGTGCGTGCCGGTCTCCACGACGCGGCCGTGGTCCAGTACGACGATCTGGTCGGCGTTCCGGACCGTGGACAGCCGGTGTGCGATGGTGATCGTGGTCCGGCCTTGGGTGAGCAGGTCGAACGCCTCCTGTACCGCGCGCTCGGTCGCGGTGTCCAGCGCGCTGGTGGCCTCGTCCAGGACGAGCACGCGCGGGTCGCGCAGCAGCGTGCGGGCGATCGCGATCCGCTGCCGCTCGCCGCCGGAGAAGCGGTGCCCGCGGGACCCGACCACGGTGTCGTAGCCGTCCGGCAAGCCGGTGATCAGATCGTGGATCTGGGCGGCGGTGGCGGCCGCCTCGATCTCGGCGTCGGTCGCCGACGGCCGTGCGGACCGGAGGTTGTCGCGTACGGTGCCGTGCAGCAGGTAGGTCTCCTGGCTGACCATGCCGACGGTCGCGGCGAGGTCGGCGAGCGTGAGGTCGCGCAGGTCGATGCCGTCGAGGGTGACCCGGCCGCCGGTGGGGTCGCGCAGCCGCGGTACGAGTGATGCCAGTGTGCTCTTGCCGGCACCGGTCTCGCCGACCACGGCCAGCGTCGTCCCAGCGGGTACGTCAATGGTCACGCCGGCGACCGCGGCCGGGCCGCCACCGGGGTAAGCGACGGTGACGTCCTCGAAGCGTAGCCGGCCGGTGACGGTGGCCGGGTCGATCCGTACGGGGTCGGCTGGGTCGTCGATCTCGACCGGTAGGTCCAAGTACTCGAAGACGCGGCCGAAAAGGGCCAGCGAGCCGCTCACCATGGCGCCGGTGTTCAGCAGGCCCATCATCGGCTGGAGCAGCGCCGACTGCAGGCCGGTGAACGCGACCACCGTGCCGATGGTGGTCGTTTCGGCGTAGCCGGCGCCAACGTAGATCATGGCCGGGATCGCGGAGAACAGGACGTTCAGCGCCACCATCCGCCACCGGCCGGTGAGCTGGGCGCGGAGCTCGAGGTCGACCAGGCGGGTGGAGATCTCGGTGAACCGGGCGACCTGGCCGGGCCCGGTGCCGAGCGTCTTGATCAGCTGGATGCCGTTGACCGAAAGGCTCTCCTCAACCGTGACGGTGAGATCTTCGTACTCGAGCTGCCGCCGGCTGAGTATTCTCCGGCGCAGCGCGGCGACGTGCCGGGTGACCAGCACCGCCGGTGTCGTCACCACGAGTGAGATGAGCATGAGCCGCCAGGACAACGCGGCCATCGCCACGGCAACGGCGACGGCCGTCGTGAGCTGCGACGCGGCCGAGGAGACGGCCGAGATGATCACGTTCTGCAGGCCTCCGACATCGTTGGCGATCCGCGACTGCACCTCCCCGGCCCGGGTCCGGGTGAAGAACGCGAGCGACTGCCGCTGCAGATGGGCGAACACCTGAGTCCGCAGCCGGTGCATGATCCGCAAGCCGACCCGGGAACTGATCCAGCCCTGCACCATGCTCAGCACGGCGACCAGCGCCGCCACCGCGACGAGACCGGCACCGAGCTGGTAGAGCAGAGCGAGGTCGCGCCGTGGCAACGCGGTGTCGATGACCGCCCGCACCAGGAACGGTGACACCGTCCCCACCACGGACGTGGCAACGGTGACCGTCAGCATCAGGACCAGCGCCGGCCAGTGCGGCGCGAACAGCCCGCCCAGCCGGTGCAGCGGCACCCTGTGCTCGGTCACCGACCCCACCGCACGGGCAGCAGCAGGGACGGGATCTGCGGCGCCGCCAGCCGAAGGTAGAAGTAGCCGATCCCGGCCAGGCCGAGCATCAGGTTCGGGCTCTCCTCACTGTGGGTTCCGCACGGCCAGGTGCCGGTACTCGCGTTCCGCTCCAGCCCGTGGTCGGCGACGAGCGATGGGATATCGCGGCCACCGGCCTCGGCGCCGAGGATCACGCCCGCCTGCTGGAAGGACTCCGCGTTGCCGGGGAGCCCGTGACAGAGCGAGTAGTCGGCGCCGCCGCCTTCCAACAGCCGGCGCGTCACCCGCTCGGTGGTGGCGAGCGCCGTGATCGCGTCCTGCCGCCACCGCGGCTCGCCGAGCTGCTCGTAGGCGTGCAGGCGGGACAGCGCGATGCCCGGGGCTCCGGTACACCACAGCGGGGTGTACACGCGGGCCCGGCCGGCGTCGGTGTGGCTCCGGAAGTCCGGCCAGTCGCCTTCTTCGACGCTCAGCCAGCGGTTCTCATAGCGCATCGCGTTACGGGCGGCCGTCGCGAACAGTTCCTCCCCGGTCAGCCGGTACGCCTCGATCAGCGCGATGGCCACTCCCGCCGTGCCGTGCGAGAGTCCGGTGAGATCACGCTGAGCGGATATCCGGAATGAGTGCCAGGACCAGCCGGTGCGGGTCTTGCGGGCGGTTCGCAGCAGCCAGCCGGCGGCCGTTGCCGCCGCCTCTGCCAGCGCGTCCTCGCCGGTGTAGCGATGTCCCAGGACAAGCGCCAAGACGGTGCCGGCCATACCCGACATGAGATCGAACTCCGGCCGGCCCGGCGACTCGACGTCCTGCCCGTCGACCGCCTCGACGAGCCGGCAGACCTCACGCAGCAGGCCGGTCCCGGCGTCGACGAACTCCGCAGCGTCCAGCAGCAGCCCGGTGCGAAGCGCGGCCACCCCCATTCCGGACCAGCCGGTGTAGAAGGCCACGCGCATGTGGGGATCGAGCTCCTCGCGCCGGGAGAACGCATGCCGCATCGCCGCCAGCGCCGTCGGCCGGAACTCGTCCTGGCCAGTGGTTGTGCACAGCTGGGCGAGGAACAGTGCGACGCCGCTGCTGCCGGCGTACAGGTTCGGGCCGAGCGCTCGGTAGGTCAACGCGAGCCTCGCGCCGTTCCGGTTCCGCAGATCCAGCGGTTCGGCGCCGACCCAGTTGCAGCGGTCCCCCGACCAGATGGCTTCGGCCACCAGCCGGGCGCCGATTCCCACCGCAGCCGACAGCCGCCGGTCCGCGGTGCCGGCGGCGGGGCTGTAGCCGGGCGCGGTCATGAGACGCCAACCAGGTCGGGACTCAGGTGCGCGGCGTCCAGATCGATGCGGGCTTCGGCAAAGCGTTCTTCCACGGCGGCCAGTACGGTCGCGTCGTCTGCCCATCCCGATTCGTGCGACCGCACCAGCGCCTCGGCGAGCAGCCGGCAGCGGTGCTCCCCGAAGCTTCTCCCTGTTCCCGGGTCTTCGGCGAAACCCAGACCAGGGGCCAGCTGGGCGGTGAAGACTGGCGTACGCGGGGAGAGGAAGCCGGCGATCTCGGCGTGCAGGGCGAGCATCAGATCGGCCAGCGCGGGATAGTCGTCGCGGGGCAGGTAGATGACTCCCGCGTCGCACCGGATGAAGGTGCTCGGGTCGTTCGGCACCTTGAGGTTGAACGCCGCCGCCGCGGAGTTGAGCAGCCGAGTCGCGGCCGCGACGAACGGGGCGGCCCCGTCCGGGCGCAAATTCCAGTACAGGCGTACGGGCCGTCGGCTGTCCATCGGGCGGTCGCCGCAGGCCAGGTAGAAACCGGGAGAGACCCAGAAAAGCTCCTTGGGCAGCCGTAGTGCAGCCCATTCGCCGGCGGCCGGTGCCGTCAGGCTCAGCTCGTCCGCCATGACGGTCAGTTCCAGCCCGTTCTTGACGACCATCACTCCGTACTCGTCGGTTCCCCGCACCTGCCAGCCGCCGTCCAGATGTCCCTGCCCGCAGTTCGCCGCCGACAGCGCGGCCTCGAAATCGTGCCGGCTCGATGACAGCCTGTTGACATGCCATCGCGTACGCTCGGCTCGGCCTTGTCGGTAGAAGTCGGCGTACAACCGGCTGGACAACTGGTCCACGAGATAGTCCCGGGTCGCGCGCGAGCTGAGCGTACGGGCGGCGCGGGCCGCCGGTCGCGCAGACATCACGCCGAACCACGAGTAGCACGCCGGCGGGTAGATGCGGGTGGCGGCAATGGCCTCGGCCACGAGCGCGCGGGTGTCACTCATCACTTCCCTCTCGCGGGGACAGGCCAAGCAGATGCTCGGCCGCTTCTTCGGGCCGGGTCAGCACGTTCTCGGCCAGTTGGGTGAGGCAGACCACCACCGTGGACACGCGGGACAGGGGCTTGGTCCGCTCGCACGCGGTCTGCAACAGCCGTGCGCCCGCGTAACGGACGCTGCGGATCAGTGCCGCATCCGCCGTCGCGGCGTCCCACCCGCGGGCGCGCACGTAGGTCGCCCAGAACGCCCGCATCGCGTTGTGCATGCGCCCCAGCGGGAAGCGAGCCTGGTCGAGGTAGTGGCCGGGTTGCTCGCTGCCGGTCAGCGGGAACGAGATCAGCCAGTGGTGCAGGTAGGAGGAGAAGATCGAACCGGTGTCCCAGCAGGCATCGCCGAGGTTGCCGAGCTCCCAGTCGACGAGCGCCAGCCGGGTATGCCGGCCGGAGGTACCGGCCGCGAGGACCACACAGTTCTCCAGCTTGAGATCGTGGTGGATGAAGGCATCGGTCCGCCAGCCGGCGCGTAGCTGCGCGAGCGCCGCCCGCAGTTCCGGAGACGACTGCACGATCCGCACCAGCCCGATGCCCGCGTTGCTCATCTGGCGATAGAACGCCGTTCCCGGCCGGTCCAGCCGCAGCGCCCAGGGCAGGTAGCCGGGAAACTCCGACGGTCGTTCCCGCGCCGGGCCGGTGGCATGTTCGTGCAGATCGGCGAGTGCGGCCCCGAGCCGGGTTCCGAGGGTGACCGGAAAACGCCGCGTACGGGCATGGTGGGTGAGGAGGTCCGATGCGTCCGGGAACAGTTCCAGGACGAGCACGCCGTGGTCTGCGTCGAACCCCAGGCAGCGTGGCACCGGCACCGAAGCTCCGCTGGAAGGATGTCGCCGGGGAAGCGAGTCGAGCAGCGCATACACCGCTGCCTCGTGTGCGGTCGTTCCCGGCCCGGTCCAGCCGGTGACCGGCTGGACCGGATCGGACCTACCCTGCTTGATGAACAGCCCGACCGCCGGGTCGGCACGCACAATGACGTTGCTATGACGGCTGGACGCATCGACCATGCCGAGACCGCCGTCAACTACCGCGTCCGGGTGAACATGCTGCCGATCCAGCAGATAGCCGGTCAGCTCCGATAGGCCGAGGACCATGGGTTAGCAGCCGAAGGTATTGCTGCATACCTGGAGGTCGGTCGCGCAGCCGAAGTCGGTCGGAAGCGCGGTGGTGTGGCAACCGTCGGTCTCGATCCGGCAGGCCGGAACGTGCATGTTGTTTGTGCACGTGACGGCTTCCGAAAAGGCCGCTTGTAGAAGATATGGCCGGCCGTGCTCGACGAATGGGGTGACGTCAGCCGATTGAAGGTGCCTGGCGACAATACCGCCCTGCAGGAAAGACGCTTGTGGGTTCGAGGCGAACCCGTAACTGCCGAACTGACTACGCATGCCGCTCCTTCGATGACGGCGGCGATCGATTCACCGCCTCCTGTGCGTGGCCGGGCTCACTGGAGAAGGCCCTGAGCCTTTCACTGGTTAGGCGTTCCATTGCGTTCCATCGCGTTCCATCGCTGAACCGGTACTGCCTGAAACGCCTCTGATGTGGCGCTGAAACCTCGATTAACCGGTTGCGGGCGCCGCGCTGGCGCCACCGAACAAGCCGAAGTCGTCGACCGCATCTTCATCTAGCCCCGCACCGTTCTACGGCGCGCTGGCGATCACCGCCACACATTCCACGCTCTGCCCGGTTCCGTATTCCGGCCAGTGATCCTCTACGGCGATATTCCTCACGCATTGACCGTAACGGCCGCTCCCCCGCCCCTCGTCAGATGCTTCGCCGCCCTGCACACGCCGCGGCGGCGGAGCGGATTGCCTTCGCCGGGCGGGTGACGGCCGGGCCGGCGGCGATGCCGCCCAGGAGGCCGCTCGGCAGACGGCAGCCATGGGGCCCCATAGAGGGCATGTCCCTCTCAAGTGCGGATTGTAGAAGAAATGTATAAGAAATATAGAGGAGTACGGCCGGGGCGCCAGGTCCTCAAATTTTCAAAGGTCTTATCCAAACCCTTCCTGGCGAACGCGTACTCGCCGGCCGTCCAGCAGGCCGACACATAACGTCTCGATAACATCCATATCGCTTCGGCTTGACCGCAATCAAAGTCCGACGTGTACTCAAGCGCGGATTGCTCAAAGGTTAACTGCTCAATCTCATTCACTTCCAGCCCTCCGGACAGGCGGGAACATGATCAGATTATCGCCATCTCACTTAGGCGCGCCAGGACGAGGATGGGTGCTGGCCGCCCTGGCCGTTCTCACCATCCCTGTGGTTGCCACTGCTGCTCAGGCGCACGATGACGCTGACACGCCCATCCTTGGCATCGTGCGTGCGAACGACTACTTCAGTCCTTCCGGCCCCAACGATCAGCGATACAACGGCCACAAGGTGTTCCTTTCCTCGCCTCGGCACAATGACTCCGGCGACCGTGGAGAATGCCGAAATCCAGGCTACGAGGAAAACGTCAACGGGCGTCAGTTCAACTGGCGAGCGGCTAACGGAAACTTCATCGGAAGGGCCTATCGACCGACGTATTCCACGCGCAACCTGCACGGTCGCGGCTACCAAGTGGCCGTCAGCAAGAACACACGCGACAACGGGCATCTCAATAATCGGACCCGGTCGCGCAACTGGGGATCCGACGTTCACATCATCACCCACACCAACGCCACCACCGGCTGCAACGCCTCGGCGTCATATCTGCTGACGATGTACCAGCACACCAACGATCGCGGACTCGCGACCGCCCTTGGCCGGGCCCTGGACCCCGCCGTGCCCTCCAACTTCCGCCAGTCCAGGCGACCCGACCTGGCCGAGCTCAGGACCAACGCGCCCCGCGGCGACGCCTACGTCGAGCTGCAGTTCCACGACAATCAGACGACACAGAAGTGGATCCACAGCGAGAGCGTGTTCGCCGCCTGGCGCTACGGCATCGGGGTCGACCGCCACCTGAATTATCCTTGAGCCAGGGAGCCTTGAAATGATCAAGTTATCGGCAAAGCCGGCCTCGATCGTCGCAGGTGTCCTGCTCACGGTCACCGCGGTGCTCTCCTTCAGCATCGTGTCTCGAGGAGCAGCGAGCACCGTGCCTCAGGCGGGATCACCTCTCGACGACATTCCCGGCCTGGGAGTCTCCGACGCGGCAGCGCAGCGAGATGAGATCATCTCCTTCTGGGAGGCATGGAAGCGCGATACGAGCACCCAGAGATGCATGGCCGCAGCCGGGCTGGAGTGGCGCCCGGAAACCCTCTACATCGAAAAGTCCGTTCTCGGCGTGGCGAACGCGCTCGGCGTGCAGCCAACGCCCGGCTCGCTGCTCGGACAGGACCCCGAGCAGTACAACGAGGCGCTTGCCACCGGGCTGAAGGCCGAGAAAAAGGACACGTACTACCAGACTCTGTTCGGAGAGTCGGCGGAGGCGATCGCCTACTTCGAAGCCAACGACGGCGCAATCCCGCCGGGAAGCGATCCGGAAGCTTTCGCCCAGCACGGCTGCAAAGGCGACGCCGACAGGAGCGTCGGCAGCATCTGGAGTCTCAAGGCAGCACTGGCCGATCCGATCGACCGGCTCCGAGCCTCCGCGCGCGAAACGGATGCGTTCAAGCAGGGCGTGAGCGCCTACCAGCAGTGCCTGGCGAGCAAGGGCATCAACGCCACCGGCCCGGCCGACCTGGACATCCAGGCGGAGAACGCGACCACCGATACCGATGTACTCCACCAAGCCGCCACCACCTGCGACCCGCTCTGGCAGCAGGCCAACGATGCGGGCATCGCCACGCTGACCGACCAGTTCCGCAAGGAGCACGCAACCGCCATCGCATCCCAGCAAGCGAAATATGCCGGCACGCTTGACGCGATCCGCGCGGATAAGGCCTTCCACGTGTATCTCGCCGAGGCCGCCGGTCAGGCGCGCGCGAAACTGAGCGGTGGATGAGTCCTTTCCTGCTCACCCTTCGGCTCGTGCCGGCCGCGCTGATCCTTGCCGCCTGTGCGCCAAACGATGATCGCGGACAGGAGACGCGGACTCCGCCGACACGAGCCGTACCCAGCACGGCCAGCACCTCGCCACCGCCACCGCCCAGCGATGGCTACAACGAGTTCGAGGTTGCCCTCATGACGCTGCTACGCGATCTGGGCGTCCGTTCTCCCGGAGTCTTCGAGCACGGCTTCCAGGAGGCCTGGATCTCCGGCAACTGGAAGAACCGGCACATCCTCGTCCACCAATACACCAAGCCCGCCAAACGGGGCACGCCCGGCCCCGTCATCGACGAGGGCAAAATCGGCGGCGTGCCCATACAGATCGTCCACACCAAGCCATTCGGCCCTCTGATCCACTTCAGATGCAAGGGTCTCGGCTACGACGTCACCAGCCTGTCTGCCGACCTGAAACCAGGTTCCGGGCACCGAAGAGTCGCCGAATCGTTCGCCCGCACCCTCGTTCCCAAGGTCTGTTGAGCAGATCTCACCGGGCATGCGGCAGGTGGGGGTGCGGTCACAGCCATCGACGCCAAGACCCGCATGCCCGCCAGTCGCTCCAACCGCTACGCCATCAGTACGACTGCCTGGAAAGCAGGCCTGGACGTCCTGGCGCTCTACAAGCCGATCGGCCCATGAGCAGCAACCAATCCAGGGCTTTGTCAGCGGGTGCTTTCCAGGGCCGTCTTGACGAACCATGTGATCGAGGGTGATCGGCTGCCGACCGGCCAGAGAGCCAGGGTCCGGTACGGCGCCGCGTCGCGCACCGGCCGGTAGGTCACGTCGGGGCGGACATTCCGGGCGGCCAGCGAGGCGGGCACCAACGCGACGGCTTGTCCCAGGGCGATCACCTCCAGCAGCTGGGCAGTGTCCCGCACGGCGGGGCCGCCAGCCGGCCGATCCGGGTTTCCCAGCCAGTAATCGCGGTCGACGACCGTCGAGTCACTCCATTGGGGTGCCGGCTCGGTGACCAGGTCGGCGGTACTGAGGACCTCGCGCCCGGCGAGCTCGTGTCCGGAGGCGAGCGCCGCGACGCGTGGTTCGGTCCTCAGCAGCTCGGTGTCGAGGCCGTGGCCGTTGAAGCACCCGGCGATCGCCACGTCCGCGCGCCCATCGCGAACCATGTCGGCCTGCTCACCGAATCCGCTCACCACGACCCGCAGCTCCGGCGCGTCCGGCTCGGCACACGACCGTTCGCAGATCCAGTGCAGCAACTCCGTGGCCACCCCCGGTTTGGCGGTGACCAGGAGGCTGCGGCCAGGAAGGCCCGCACGCCGCGTCCGGCGTACCGCGGAATCGAGGACTTCGAGAACGACGGCCGCTTCCTTGACCAGAGTCCGACCAGCCTGGGTCAGCGCCAGCCGGTGCCGAGCGCGATCGAAGAGGGCGACACCGAGCCTGCGCTCCAGTTGACGTATCGCCCGAGACAACGGCGGCTGAGCGATACCGAGCCGCTCAGCCGCACGGGTGATGTTCAGCTCCTCGGCCACGGCACAGAAGTAGCGCAGTTCGCGGATGTCCGGCTCCGGCATACCAGCAGGGTATGGGGCAGCACCCACTCGGTCTTTGCCTCTCGGAGCTCCGGCGGCTGGAGTGGGGGCGTGAACGCGAATGAAGTAGTGCTTGTCACCGGCGGCAACAAAGGCATCGGCCGACAGATCGTCCACCGCCTCGCCCAGCAGGGCTTGACCGTCTTTCTCGGCGCCCGTAGTCCAGAGCGCGGCCACTCGGCCGTACAGGAGCTGAAGAAGGAATCGGCCACGGCAGGCAGCGGAAAGCCGGCCGGGACGGATGCCGATCCCAGCAGGACCGGCGCCCTGGATATCCGGTTTGTGCAGCTCGACGTGACCGATCCAGGATCCGTCGAGGCAGCCGTCAACAAGATCGAGACCGAGGCGGGACGGCTGGACGTGCTCATCAACAACGCCGGAATCATGGTTGAGTGGAGTGTCCGGACCGCCGACGTCACCGCCGCGCAACTCCGCGAGACCTACGAGGTCAACGTCTTCGGTGTCGTCACGGTCACAGCGGCCTGTGTTCCTCTGCTTCGCCGCTCCCCCAATCCGCGGATTGTCAACATGTCCAGCGGTCTTGGCTCGCTCACGCTCATGAGCGACCCGACGAGCCCTGTCCCGGCTCGCGCGTTCCTCGCCTATAGCTCGTCCAAAGCAGCGCTCAACGCCCTGACGCTGATCTATGCCAATACGCTCCGCGCCGAAGGCATCAAGGTCAACGCCGTCAGCCCGGGTCTGGTGCCCACCGACCAGAATGCCGCCGCGACCTTCCCCCGTGGCGACCGCACCACAGCCGACGGTGCCATCGTCCCGGCCCTGCTCGCGACGATCCCCGCCGACGGACCCACCGGCGCCTTCCGCGGCCCTGACTCACTGGACGACGTCATCGCCTGGTGAGTCTCCGGGCACAAGGACCCTGCAGATATCCACACGGCGACCAGTCGCTCCAGCCCTCCTGCGTTCGTCTGGCATGTACAGGATGGTGCACCTTACATACACTTGCACATATATACACTGATATGTATATTCGGGGTGTGGTCAACAGCGTGCAACTGCGAATGGCGGCGATCTCGGAGCCGAATCGGTTCCGGATCGTCGAGTTGCTCAGGGACGGCCCGCGCGCGGTGGGTGACATCGTCGAGGCGCTGAACCTGGGCCAACCGCAGGTGTCCCGGCATCTGCGACTGCTGTCCGAGGCGGGAGTGGTCGAGGCGACCAAGCAAGCACAGCAGCGGATCTACCGGCTCCACCCGGACGCGATGCGTGAGCTGAGTGACTGGGTGCTGGGGTTCGCCGTTCTGTGGTCGGGGCGGATGGATCGCCTCGGCGCCTTTCTCGATGACACGGCCGATCAGTGAGGAGCTTGAGCATGTCCCCAGACAACGCGGACGGGATCGTGGTCGACAGGTCGGCCAACACCCTGCGCATCAGCCGCACCTACGCGGCCGGGGTCGAGCGGGTGTGGTGGGCCTGGACGGACGCCGAGGCGATCACTCGCTGGTGGGGACCGCAGGGATGGGCCGCGACCGTGCACGAGATGGACGTGCGGCCGGGAGGCCGCTGGCGCTTCGAGATCGCGCCGGCGGACGGCTCGGCCGCGCCGGTGCGCATCATCGCCACCTACACCACCGTCATCGATCGTCGCGAGCTCGCCTATGACGACGTGTTCGCCGACACGGCGTGGCAGCCCGACGGCACCGGCACCTTCCCGACTTCGGTCACCTTCACCTCCACCGGCACCGGCTGCTTCGTCTCCGTCGCCGCGCAGTTCCCCGACGGCCCAGCACTGCAACGGGCCGTAGAACTTCAGATGGCCGACGGCTACGCCGAAGCGCTCGACCGGCTTGGCGGCCTGCTGGACGGCCCCTCAACCAACGAAGGAGAAACGATCATGTCCGACCTTTCCACCCTCACCTCCGCCGACGGCACCACGATCGCCTACAAGAAGACCGGTTCCGGCCCCGCGATCATCGTGGTCAGCAATGTCGCCGAAGACCACACCGGCGTCGCGGGCGTGGCCGAGGCGTTGTCCAAGGACTTCACGGTGATCAGCTTCGACCGACGCGGCCGCGGCGCCAGCGGCGACCCGCAGCCTTACGACCCTGCGCGCGAGATCGAGGACATTGCCGCGCTCATCGAGGTCGCGGGCGGCTCTGCGGCCCTGACCAGCGGTTCCGGTGGGTGCGGGCTGACCTTGGACGCGGCGAGCGCGCTGGGTGACAAGGTCACCGGACTCTACCTGTACGAGCCGCCGTTCATCGTCGACGGCTCCAAGCCGCCGGCGCCCGCCGGCTACGTCGAAAGCCAGAAGGCCCTGGTCGCGGCGGGCAAGCGCAGCGAAGCCGTCGAATACTTCATGACCGAGATGATCGGCGTCCCGGGCGAGTACATCCCGGCGATGAAGCAGGACCCCTCCTGGGAGGCCATGGCCAAGTACGCCCACACCTACGCCTACGACGGCCAGATCATGCGCGGCCTCCAGGACGGCAAGCCGCTGCCCACCGACCGCTGGTCGATCAAGGCGCCGATCGCGGTGGCCGTCGGTGGCAACGGCGAGGCCTTCATCCGCGCCGGCGCCCAGGCACTGGCCGCGATCCTGCCGAACGTGACCGTGCTGACCCTCGCCGACCAGGATCACTCCGCCTTCTGGATGGCCCCTGAGCCGGTCGCTGACCAGGCCCGCAAGTTCCTGCTCGGCTGAGGGCGTCCCGCTCCCGTGAACAGATCCGGGTGCGCTGCGCGAGTGAACATATCGGAGTACGCCGAGCTCGTCAGACGCGCAGACCGGACATGCCGCTGATGAACGCGCTCCCTCCAACTCCCGGCCTTTCGCGTACGCGGCGGCGAACTCCTGTTTGCCGAGTGCGGCCCGGCCCCGGCGGGTGCGCGCGGCGGCATTCACCGCCACCAGCGACATGGTCGGCAGCTCCCGGGTCGCCAGCGCGGCCACGTGCGCCTCCCGCAGCGCCTTGTCCGCGCCGGAGATGGGATCGATTCTCAACACCCATCGGCCTGCCACACTACGGACGTGAACGGAATCTTTCCCGCTGACGGGCTCGCAGCGAACCGCACCCTTTGGGATGCTCGGGCCCAGGCGCACGGCACAACGCCCAACGACGTGCTCTACGACGTCGACTCGTTCCTGGCGGGCCGGCAGACGCTCTTCGGGATCGAGCTGGAGCTGGCCGGTGATGTGGCCGGCAAGGATGTGCTGCATCTGCAGTGCCACTTCGGCATGGACACACTCAACTGGGCCCGTCTGGGTGCCAGGGTCACCGGTGTCGATTTCTCCTCGACGGCGATCGGCCGGGCACGCGAGCTGGCCGAGCTCGCCGGGCTGACCGCCGACTTCATCGAGGCGGACACGCAGAACCTGCCGTCCGGCCTGGCGGGCAGGTTCGACCTGGTGATCGCCACTTACGGGGTGCTGTGCTGGATCGGGGACCTTGAGGCGTGGATGCGTGGTGCGGCGATGGCGCTGCGGCCAGGTGGGACGCTGGTGCTGGTCGACCTGCATCCCGCCTACCAGATCCTGGCCAGCTATGAGCCGCTCGTGGCCGACCGGCCCTACGGCGGAGGCCAGCCCCAGCGTGAGGTCGTCAAGAGCACGTATGCGGACCCGGACCTGCCGATGACCGCGCAGGAGGTGGTCCAGTACCCGCACTCGGTGGGCGAGATCGTGACAGCGGCTGCCGGATCGGGACTGATCATCGATTGGCTCGGCGAGCACACCGAGGCCGACTTCCCCGGGAGTCGCATCCTGCCCGAAGAGCCCGACGGCACCCGTCGGTTCCCGTTCGGCGACACCTACCTGCCGATCCTCTACTCGCTGCGAGCGAGATCACCCCGGGCAACCACTGCGTAGCCGCCCGCGCGGGCTGGAGGTCGAGCACGGTGCTTGGACGGCGTCCGCACCGTCACCCAACCATCGGCCGGCGACGGCAGAGATTGCGTCACGGTTTGCTGTGGCCTGACCCCCGGCACGGAGGATGGCACGGCGAGGCCGCGCGTTGGGCCCCGGTTCATCAGCCCGGTGAGCGCGTCAACATCCTGGGGTTCTTCCCCGACCTTGCCGCGCCAGATGCGCCTTATGCGATCAGGGCGTTCACTGAGCAGGCAGTGAGTGCGCGGGTGGAGAAGCTGGTCCTGCTCTCCGGGCGCGGAGAGGAGGAGGCTCAGGTCGGCGAGCAGATCGTGGCTGGCTCGGGCGTGGAGTGGACAGTGCTGCGCGCGAGCTGGTTCAACCAGAACTACCTGCTGGAGCCGGTGCTCGAAGGCGAGGTCGTGCTTCCTGCCGGCGATATCCCCGAGCCGTTCGTCGACGCCGCTGTCGCCGTACTCACCCAGGATGGACATCACGGGAAGATCTATGAGCTGACCGGGCCCAGACTGCTCCTGACTACGCCTGTGCTTCCAAGGGGTGATGAGCCTGGTCAGGATGGTGATGACGGCGGCCAGGGCGGCGCTGGCAGCCCAGACCAACAAGGCGATGGTCAGCAGGTAGAGCACCAGCCGCACGATCATGCGCCAGTTCGGGCGGGCGGGGGTGCCGGTAAGAATCGTGTCATGAGCCTCAGCTGCGGCCGCCGGCTCGCCGTCGACCAGCACAGCGACCTCGAACGCCCCGTCACTGCGGCGATCGCCGCCGCCCGAGCGCAGTGAGATGCCTCTTGACGCCTACCTGTGGGCGCGGTATTTCCTGCTTAGGAAAGTTTCCTAAACAAAACCCGCACAAGTCGGCCTTCGAACCAAACCGGAGGAAGCGCACGTGAGACTCAGGGAGCGAGCCGCGGCCATCGCCGCCGCGATTCTCAGCGCCGGCCTGGTGCTGAGCACCACCACACCGGCTCACGCCGTCCCCGACAACTGCACCGTGAACACGTATGGCGTCTGGATGGTCACGAGTACGTGCACCACCGGCACCGGGGAACACCGCGTCTCAGCCATCTACACCAACTCCGGCGGCCACCCGCAGTCGGCGACGGGGAACTGGGCGCCGGTGGGCGGCCAGTCCGTCGCCTACACCAGTGGTTACGTCACCTACTCGTGGGTGGAGAAGCGCGGCTGACCGCCAACGGCGGCCTCGGCCTCCTGCACCCACGAGGCCGGTGCGGGTGTGGTGAAGGATTCTGACAGTGCTCACGACATGAAGTGCAAGTAGCGCTCCGTGACGGAGTCGAGCGGTTCCAGCTGCTGCTGGATGCTTCTGGCTCGCCCGGTACCGGCATCAGGAAAGGGGAGGTCATAGTGTCGCCGCATCCGAAACGAGGACAAGGCCCAGCCTGGTCCGCTCCGGCGATACTCACGAGCGTGTTGCCAAACCCCAGGTCGTCGTCACATCAAACGTCGTGATCAGAGCCGTGCCGCCGGAAGGTTTGCAGTAAGACCAGCGCCGCAGCGTATGCCACGCCGTACCATGCGGGGAGCCAGCCGCCTCCGATCATGGCGACGGCGAGGCTAATCGCCGAAACCGCGGCAAGCAGCAGCGCGCCGGCGGTCCGCTCCCGCGCGACGTGCGCTGCCGTCCCGGCCGCCCCCAGGGCGCCCGAGGCGGCGAGGAGATCCGCCACGAGCCACGCGTCGAGCAGTCCCGCCCGCGCCAGCAGGTCGAGCAGCGGCAACGGGAGCCAAGGCGTCCAGATCCAGGCGAGCCCACCGGCCAGATTGACGGCCGAGGGGAGCGTCAGCAGCAGCGACGCCGCGGCCAGCGCCCACCCGCGCCGGCGACCAGCGCTCAGGGCTTTACCCCGGGCCGATCGGTGACCCCGATGTCCAGACGGACAGCGAGCGTCATGATCGTTCCCTTCTTGATCGTGTAGGAGTGCCCCTCATAGATGATCTTTCGACCCTCTTCCATGCGAACGCCCGGTTGTGGAGCGGTGTAGTCGGCGCCGGCGATCGCGCGCTCGCCCAGGTAGGTGTAGGTGGAGCGGTCGAGCAGCAGTTCATGGCTCACCCAGCCGTCTTCGACACGGGCCACCGCTACCGCCGGACGCCCATCGACGTCGACCGCGTCCGGGTTCACCGTCACCCCCGGGATCTTGGCCATGGCCCGGTAGACGGCCGCCTCCTGTGCCGGGGGCACCAGGTTCTGGGCGAGCAAGGAGCCAAGCAGGCGGTAGGCGGAGTTGTGCCGGTCCTCCTCGGAATTGTGTAGGTCGCCCATGTTGGTATACATCCAGGCCAGCAGCGCTTCGGGATCCGTGGGGAGTGCCGCCACCGTGGCATAGTCCTGAGGGGGCATGGCGCCGCCGGTGGGCGAGCGAACCAGTTCGCCGTCCTCGAAGAGGGCTACCTCCTTGCCGTCGGCCCGGGTCCATGACCGGTCCACGCGGGTCTCCAGAGGGGTTCGCGGGGTCTGCACCTCGCCCGGGGCGGCCTTCCCGACGCCCCGCAAGCGCGTCTCGACGTAGACCCACTGGTCAGGACGGGGGGCGGTGAACGCGCGGTTCCCGGCGGCCTCGGCCGCCCGGCCGAGCAACGCCTGCGCGTTGGCGGCCGGCATCGCCAGGCCGGGCACGACAGGGCGCGGCGCCTCGACTCCCGCGGGGTCGGCCACCAGCGCGACCGCGGAGATCACGGCAGCGAGCATGCCGATCGTAACGGCCCGCCGGCCCGCCCTGGGCAGGTGAACGCGACGGGCCCGCCGAGGCGCCGTCGCCGCGGCCCGCTGAAGGAGCGCGTCCCTGGCGGCGGTATAGGCGTCAGGCGATGGCGGGGCGGGCTGAGGCCATGCCTGGCGCAGCGCCTCCAGATCGGCCTGCGAGTATTCGCTCATGATCAACGCTCCTTCCTGGTGAGCACCGGATCCAGCACGGCGCGGATCTTCGTACGGGCACGGTGCAGCCGTGAGCGGACCGTGCCCGCCGGTACGCCGAGCGCTCTGCCGACCTCGTCGGAGGTCAGCTCGGCCCAGGCGACCAGAAGCAGCACGTCCCGGTCCCCGGCCGGCAGCTCCGCCAGCGCCGCCGCCAGCCGGCCGCGCGCGGCGAAGGCGTCGAGCACCTCCGCAACTCGCTCGGCGTGGTCCTCGCCGAACTCCTTCGCCTCCGTCCTGGCCAGCGCCCGGTACTGCCGGATCTCGGTCCGGTGGTGGCGAGAGATCAGGTTCGAGGCGATCCCGTACAGCCAAGGCCGAGCATCCGGCCGCGACAGGTCATAGGTGCCGCGCCGGTCGAACGCGATCAGGAACACCTCTGCGGCGATGTCGTCGGCCAGCGGGCGAGACAGTCGCCGCTCGGCGTAGCCGTGAATCGGCGAATAGTGGCGGTGGAACAGCGCGGCGAAGCATTCCGGCTGTTGCAGGGAGCATTCGATGAGCTCGGCGTCAGTCGCCTGGGTCATGTCACGGCTCTCGCCGTCGCTCTGGGTGTCATCGGCCGCCTTCCCTTGCGCGAATCCATCGTCCTTTTTTCACCGATCGGCCCAAAGTGTTCGCGCCAGCTCCCGGACCGTCAGGGTTTGTTCGTTGGGTAGCACGCTGATCAGCGCCCGGTGGTGGTCGCGCGGACGTCCAGTTCTGCCTGCGCCTCGCCCGAGGCGATGAGGACTACCTTCAGGAGCCGCTGTACGGCGGGAGCGAAATCGAAGGGCGACCCGTGGGATCTTCGCGGCCGGACGTGGCGTGGCTCGGCGGTCGCCCGGCATGGCGTGCTTGGTCAGTGTCGCGGGGTGACAACGTAGGAGGATCCCGGCAAGGTGGGTCGCGCGGGACAACGCAATGGGCGGTCACATGTCCAGCTCCCGTGCCGCCCGGATCGCCATCCACACCTCGGTGAACGCGGCACTGGACGACAGGTCGCGCCCGGTCAGATCGGCGAAACGGCGCAGCCGGTAGGCCAGCGTGTTCGGATGGATGTGCAGCACCTGGGCCGCCTCCTCGGTACGCCTGTCCCGCTCCATCCACGTGCGTACCGAGGTGACCAGCTGCGAGCCGTGCGCCGCGTCGTAGGCAAGCGCCTGCCCCAGCACGTGCTCGACCAGGGCGTTCAGTGTCCAGGGATCGTCGGGCAGCCACCGGCCGGTGGTGTCCTCGCCATAGTGCACGAGCGGTTTGCCGGACTCGCCCGAGCGGGTGGCCGCCCAGCCCGCCTCCCGCTGCGCCACCCGGGTGGACTCCCCCGCCGGGAAGGGCCGGGAGGCTCCCGCGGACAGGCCCGGCAGCGCGGCCACCGCCGTACAGACCGCGGAGGGACCGAGCACGTGGTGGTCCTCTCCGCGGCGCAGCAGCAGGTGCGGGACCTCGTCCAGGGCGCGCAGCAGCGCCTCGCCCGGCACGCCGCGCACCACGAGCAGGACCATCTCGCCCGTCAGCCCCAGCCTGCCCAGGCGGCGGCGCGCGGTCGCCGGATCGAGAACGTCCTGCAGCAGCTCGGCCAGCGTCTCCGCGCCTTCGCGGCGCAGGGTCTCGCGGTCGTGGCGCTCCATCGCCACCCGCAGGGCCGCGACGGTGGCGATGTGCTGGGCGACGGCCAGCCCGGCGGGCCGCGCGCCCTCCCGCTCGAAGGCGACGATGAAGCCGGCGGGCCCACCGGGCGCGGGCACCGGCAGCACGAACCCGCCGGCGATCGTCGGCGGCGCGTCGGGCTCGGCGGGGATGACCGCCAGGTCGGGGACGGGCACGCCGTCCAGCAGCGGCCGTCCCTGCGGCGTGCAGGCGTACACGTCGTAGCCCGACAGGCGCTCCAGCCGCCGCACGAGGGTGGCGCTGTCGAGGTCTTCTGCCGCCAGCCAGCGCAGCGCGCCGAACACCTGCAACTGGGCGCCCAGCCGCTGGCGCGCGTCCTCCTGCACGGCCGCCGCCACTTCCTGCGCGATGGCGATGAACGGCACCGCCAGCGGCACCTCCAGCACCGGCATCCCGCGCTCCTCGGCCGCGGCCACGAATTCCGGATGCAGCGGCGGCACGTGCAGTTGGGCCGACAACGCCAGCGCCGACACCCCCGCGTCGTCCAGCCGCTCCAGGTAGGCCCCCTGCTCGGCGGCCCCGCGCGGCACGCCGATCCCGGTGGTCATGATGACCTCGGCCCCCAGCAGCCACGGCGTCGGGTCGTCGAGTTCGCTGACGTGTGCCCACGACACCGACCGCGACAGACCCGCCCGCCCGGCCAGCACCCGCAGCTGAAGTGCGGGCGAACGGACCAGATCCTCCACCGAGACTTTTGTGGTCACCCACAAAGCATAGGCAGCCATTCCATGGCAGCCACAATTGCCCGGTCCGGCGCAGGGCTTGCACACTCTCCGGAAAGGACCTGTCACGCGAAAGGACCACCACATGCCCCGGGGACCGCTCGACTCCTCGAAGATCCCGCGTTTCGCCGGGCCCGCCACCTTCGCCCGGCTGCCCCGCCTGGACGAGGTCGGCCGCGCCGACGTCGCCGTGGTCGGCGTGCCGTTCGACAGCGGCGTCTCCTACCGGCCCGGCGCGCGGTTCGGACCGGCCGCCGTCCGCGAGGCCTCGCGCCTGCTGCGGCCCTACCACCCGGCCCTGGACCTCTCCCCCTTCGAGACGGTCCAGGTCGCCGACGCCGGCGACATCGCCTGCAATCCCTTCGACATCGGCGAGGCCGTGGAGACCATCGCCGCCTCGGCCGCCGCCCTCGACGCCCGCCTGGTGACCATCGGCGGCGACCACACGATCGCGCTGCCACTGCTGCGCGCCGCCGCCGAACGGCACGGCCCGGTCGCGCTGCTGCACTTCGACGCCCACCTCGACACCTGGGACACCTACTTCGGCGCCGCCTACACCCACGGCACCCCCTTCCGCCGCGCCGTCGAGGAGGGCCTGCTCGACACCTCCGCCCTCAGCCACGTCGGCATCCGCGGCCCCCTGTACGGCAAGCGCGACCTGGAAGAGGACCGGCGCCTCGGCTTCGGCATCCTGACCTCCTCCGACGTCATGCGCCGCGGCGTCGACGAGGTCGTCGACATCCTGCGCCAGCGCGTAGGCGACCGCCCGCTGTACATCTCGGTCGACATCGACGTGCTCGACCCCGCCCACGCGCCCGGCACCGGCACCCCCGAGGCGGGCGGCCTGACCAGCAGGGAACTGCTGGAGATCCTGCGCGGCCTGGCCGACCGCGCGATCGTCGGCGCCGACGTCGTCGAGGTGGCCCCCGCCTACGACCACGCCGAGATCACCTCCGTGGCCGCGGCCCACGTCGCCTACGACCTGGTCAGCCTCCTCGCCCTGAACACCCCCCGGGAGTCGCCGTGAGCACCATCACCGAGATCGAGACCTACGGCGTCGACCGCATCCCCGACGCCGATCGCAGCGCGACACCCTTCGACCTGTTCCGCCTGGCCTTCGGCGGCGCGAACACCTTCTCCACCTGCGTGCTCGGCGCCTTCCCCATCCTGTTCGGCCTGTCGTTCTGGCACGGCCTGGCGGCGACGGTGCTCGGCCTGGTCGTCGGCTCGCTCATTCTGGCGCCGCTGTCGTTGTTCGGTCCGCTCAACGGCACCAACAACGCCGTCTCCTCCAGCGCCCACCTCGGCGTGCACGGCCGCGTCATCGGGTCGTTCCTGTCGCTGCTGACGGCCATCGCCTTCTTCTCGATCTCCGTGTGGTCCTCCGGCGACGCGCTCGTCGGCGGCGCCCACCGCCTGGCCGGACTGCCGGAGAACGACGCCATGCGCGGGCTGGCCTACGCGATCTTCGCCGGTCTCGTCCTGGTCGTCTGCGTGTACGGCTTCCGCTTCATGCTGTTCGTCAACAAGATCGCCGTGGTGGCCGCGTCCCTGCTGTTCGCCGTGGGAGCGGTCGCCTTCGCCGGGGACTTCGACCCCGGATACATCGGCCCCATCTCCTCCGGCGACCCCTTGTTCTGGCCCTCGTTCATCGGCGCGGCGCTGATCGTGCTGTCCAACCCGGTCTCGTTCGGCGCCTTCCTGGGCGACTGGTCACGCTACATCCCGGCCTCCGCCCCCAAGAGCCGCGTGATGGCCGCGGCGTTCCTGTCGCAGATCGCCACCATCCTGCCCTTCACCTTCGGCCTGGCCACCGCCTCGATCATCGCCGTCAAGGCCGCGCCGTACGTCGACCCCGCCGCCCCCAACTACGTCGGCGGACTGCTGGCCGTCTCCCCCGGCTGGTTCTTCGTCCCCGTCTGCCTCATCGCGCTCATCGGCGGCATGTCCACCGGCACGACCGCCCTGTACGGCACCGGCCTGGACTTCTCCAGCGTCTTCCCGCGCTTCTCCCGGGTGCGGGCGACGGTGTTCATCGGCACCCTGTCGATCGTCTTCATCTTCATCGGCCGCTTCGCCGCCAACCTGACCGCCAGCATCTCCACCTTCGCCACCCTGATCATCACCTGCACCGCCCCCTGGATGGTGATCATGACGATCGGCTACGTCACCCGCCGCGGCTGGTACGACCCCGAGGCGCTGCAGGTTTTCAACCGCCGCCAGCGGGGCGGGCGCTACTGGTTCACCCACGGCTGGAACTGGCGGGCCATGACCGCCTGGCTCGTCTCGGCCCTGGTGGCGCTGCTGTCGGTCAACCTGCCCGGCCAGTTCGTCGGCCCGCTCGGCGGCCTGGCCGGAGGTGTGGACGTCTCCCTGCCCATCGGCCTGGCCCTGGCCGCGCTGCTCTACCTGACGCTGCTGTCGCGGTTCCCCGAACCCCGCGAGGTGTTCGGGCCCGCCGGACCCCGCCTGGTCCGCTCGTCCGACACGCCCGTGCCCCCCATCGTGCCCGCCGCCAGATAGGTCACGCCCACCAGGTTCCCGTCGCGCGAAGCCGTTCCATAGACAGGAGGGGGACCGCCGCGCAGTAACCGCCTCGCCCCCACGCCCGTGGGCTGATCCGGGACGGACGTGGGACACCGTCCGTCTGGCCGCCTCGAAAATCGCTCCTCCGAGTATCTCGTGGCTTTCGATCCGGCCCTCCATCGACACCGCGGGTGGCCGTTGTCCATGACCTGATCCGGGAGGCGGTGTACACCTCGCTGCTCCCGGCGAAGCGGCGGCGCCGCGGCCGGCATCGCCTATCGCGCCGCCGCCTTGGATCTGTTCGACCCGGCGGTGGACCCGCGCCGGGTGGCCGTACTGCTCGGCCAGCGAGGTCGCATGCAGAACCGCACTGACCACCGAAAACGCGTCTGATGCCATCGGGAGACCTTAGAGCTCTCCCCGCTGGCGACCAGATAGTGAGCATGCTGATGGCCAGTTCGGCGTTCCCCACCGGGCTGCGCTCCTGGGCCGCATCACGGGTGAGTGGCGGACAGGCCGCGGACCAGTGTCTCGAAGGCATCGTCCCAGTGGCGGCTGCCTTGTGTGGGGTCTCCGAGGGCGCCGCGCAGTTCGAGGCTGCACAGCCCGTGGGCAAGGGCGTTGAGCCGGACGGCCAGGTCGTACGGCTCGGCGGGCGCGAACACGCCTGTTTCCACGCACCGTGTGACGGCGGTGACCAAGCTGTCGAAGGTGGGCTGGATCTGTGCGGCGGTCTCGGCATCGGGCTGGAACTCGGGGACCGGCCGGCCGAACATGAGCTCGTAGAGATGCGGGTTGGCCAGAGCATTGGCGCGGTAGGCGTGGCCTAGGGCCAGCAGGTCAGCGACGGGGTCGTCGGTGCGTGGTACTGCGGCGAAGGCCTCAGCGAGACGTTCGAACCCCGACAGGAACATCTCGCGAACCAGGCCGGCCTTGTCGCCGAAGAGGTTGTAGACCGCCGTGGTGGACACACCCGCCTGCCGGGCGACACGGCGGGTGCTCAACGCGGACGGGCCCTGCTCAGCCAATAGCAGGCCACCGGCGTCGACCAGGTCTCGGCGGAGCTCTGCGTAGTCACGAATTCTGGGTCTTGCCATGCCTCTCAGAGTATCATAACGTCGTTACATAACAGCGTTACTAAATCTGGAGACCGGAGGATCTCATGTCCCAACTGCATGTTGTACTCGGCGCCACCGGAGCCATCGGCAAAGCCGTCGTCGCCGAACTCACCGCCCGTGGCCGCCATGTCAGAGCCGTCACCCGCGGCGCGGCCACCGGCCCGGACGACCTCCGTGCCGACATCACCACGCTCGACGGTGCGATCGCCGCCTGTGACGGCGCCGCCGTCGTCTACCAATGCGCACAACCCGGCTACACGCGCTGGGTCACGGAATTCCCCGCCCTCACCCGTACCGTGCTCGCCGGAGTCGAGGCGGCCGGGGCCAAACTGGTGATGGCCGACAACCTCTACGTCTACGGGCCCGTCGAGGGCACGATGACCGAGGACCTGCCCCACGTCGCGGGCTCCAGAAAGGGCCGCGCCCGCGCTGAAGTGGACAAGCTCATCCTCGACGCTCATCAATCCGGCCGGGTCCGCGCCACCCTGGGCCGGGCATCGGACTACTACGGGCCCGGCGGTGTCAACACGGTCCTCGGCCCGACCATCTTCGCCGCCGCGCTGAACGGCAAGACCGCCCGCTGGATGGGCGACCTCGACCAGCCCCACACCCTCAATTACCTCCCCGACATCGCCGCCGCACTGGTCACCCTCGGGGAACACGAACAGGCCGACGGGCGCGCCTGGCACCTACCGGCCGCCGGGGCGATCACCGGACGCCAATTCCTCGACCACGTGTGGTCCGCTGCCGGCGGCAGTCCCAGGATCGCCGGACTCGGCCGGACCACCCAGCGCCTCATCGGGCTGTTCAACCCCATCGTCCGCGAACTCGGTGAGACGTGGTACCAGCGCGACCGACCATTCGTCTCCGACGACTCCGCCTTCCGCAATGCCTTCGGACCCGTCAACGTCACCCCTCACGACGAGGCTGTATCCGCAACACTGAACTGGTATCGGCACCACCACCCGGAAAGTCAGCGGCCAGGTGGAACGCCTGACGGGCGGCCAGCTGCTGGGAGCCAAGGCCGTGACGATCCGTCGGAATGACAGGCATCGGGGCGGCCTTCGACCATGGCGCACATGCCCAGGTGGACCATCGAGCCGGAGATCGGCGACGTGATGTGGCAGTACTTCACCGAGATCGCCCAGCTACGGAGGGCGAACAGCGGTGGGCGCTGGCGCGGGACCCCCACGACGAGCGGGTTCCTGGTGGCGCGTGACGAGGACGTGACCTCCTCGGCTGTGCCGGCGTGCGGCTACTGCCTGACCTTCCGGGGACGGCGGAGCTCAAGCGCATGTTCGTGCGGCCTGCCGGACGCGGTACAGGGCTCGGGCGGGCTTGCTCCTGGCCGCGGAGACCGCGGCGTACGCCAACGAGAGGGCGGTTCGAGAGTTGATGTTTCCTTTGATCGCTTGTGTTGCGTGAGGAGAGCTGGTCGTGGGGGTCCGTGGCCGGTCTATGGACGCGGTTGGGCGAACGAACCCGGCTCGGTCTCTTCGAGGATGCCCCGGCCGATCAGGTGTTTGAGCTTGGCGCGAGTGTTCTCGATGTTCTTGCGCGGCAGGGAAGGTCCAGAGCGGCACACAGGTCCCGCGCTCGTGCCGGCTGGCCGGTGGCCGCCAGGATGGCGAGAATCTGCCGGTAGGCAGGGTGGTCAGGGACCGTGGGAACGGGTGGCGGTGGGGGCGCCAGATCGGGCTCGGCGGCCAGGGCGAGCAGGGTCTTGCGGGTGATCCGCAGATGATCAAGGTCCTGGTCGAGTTCCCGCAGGCGGCCGGTCAGCTCCTCGATCCGGGCCTGGGTCTGCTCAATCTGGCTGCTCAGCGCCTTCTCGTGGGTGTCGATGCGGTCCAGCAGCCATGTACCGGGATCCGGGGCGCTCACATGGCCTCCCGCGGGAAGCGAGAAGAACAGCGTGGCCATCGCCTCCAACGAGTCCTTCTCCGGTTGGATCCGCACTTTCACCGACCCACGCCTCTGCGCCGCGATCGTCGACCGCCTCACCTTCGCCGGCAACATCCTCGAGACCGGCACCGAGCTCCTACCGCCTCGCCCAGACCCGAGCCAGAGCCGAACAAGCCAGCTGATATCGGCGTACTCCGTGGTGTGCAGAGGTAAGCACGAGTAAGCATGCGGAGCCGTTGTCATGCGCACATGGCCCGCCGTTCGGCGAGGTCTCAGAGCACCCGGGAAGGTACGGACCAGGCCTTAGCTGCGAACCAAGGCACTTACGACCTGAAGGTAACGCTCGACCCGGTCACAAACCGTGGCATGTCCCGCGATGCGTGAGAGCACCGTCATCAGGCCGTCGAGGGGATCCAGGTCAGGTGGCGCGCCCAGCATCGTGGTCATCGCGAGGGCAGCCTCGCCTTGCCCCCGAACGATGAACTTCGCTGCCAGAGGAAGCATCGCGAGGGCGAACAGCGCAGGATCCGGCGTGGGCCCAGGACGGCCGCGTCCGAGGCGATCAAGCGCTTCTCCCAGGCCGAGATTGCCCCGTGTGCCATGGCCGAGCAGCAACCGCGTATCGTCCGGCACCTCGATGCCGGGCGGCCACAGGTACCAGTCAACCCACAGCGTGAGCGGGCCTATGTCGTACATGGCTCCGACATACCCACCGCCAACCGGGCCGTTGCCCGGCTGCTCCAGGACGAGCAGGGCGTCGTCCAGAGCGGGGTGACCATCGACCACGATCAGATCGACATCGCTCCACGCATCGCCGCCGCCGCGTCCCAAGGAACCGGCCAGCCACAGCGCCTCTGCCTGCACCGTCGAAACCGTTTGGGTCAGCCAGCACTCACGGGCTGTGGGCAGATTCGCCACGACAGCGCGGGCCTCCTGTGGGGTCATGGCAGCTCAAGCTATCGGGCGACACTCGCTGGTGTCTGCACATCTACTCGTACCCGGCTCTGTACGAGAACCAGTAATCGGTTTCACCCTGCGGGCGATCTCGGCGTCGGACTCCACACCGGTCCAGACCGCGAAATTGGCGATCCACAATCAGATCAGGAAGACGACCACTCCGGCCGGCGTCGTGCAGGCCTTGCGCGCATACTCCGGGCGCTTCTGTCGGTGCCGACATCGTTCCGTACCGTGCCGTGGGTGGCGGGAGCCGCACGGCAGCACCGGTCAGGAAGCCCAACCGTCAATTCTCGATGGGGATGCCCTCCAGGAGTCCGAAACCGCCGCCGTTGAAGGTCAGTTCAGTGGTGTCCGAGGGTGGGGCGGGGATGTAGAAGTAGCCGTACTGCGTCGAGCCGGCGGCCAGGGCGGCGGGCCAGAGGCGTGAGCCCACGCGGTCCACGTGGGATTTGTTCTGGCCGTTGTACACCTGGGGATAGATGGTCCCGGTCTTCGGGTCGAAGGCGCTGAACTCGAAGGAGCCTTCAGTGCCGAAGGGGTTGATGCCCGGGAGGTCATCGCCTTGGTGGGTGGTCCGGAACCGTGCCACCAGGTATGCGCCGTCCCGGTAGAACGGGTAGACCTGCAGCTTCCAGGAGTGTTCCTGGTTTCCGCTGAAGAAGTATTTCTGGTCGAAGGTGGCTTCGGCGGCAGGTTTGGCGTTGGTGAAGGGGCGGAAGTTCGCGGGCGGCGCGGCGTCCGCGGGATCGACGGTGAGCGTCTTGGTCTGGGTCTCCGTTTCGCCGTGGGGCTCGGGTTCTGTCGCGATGTCCTGCTTGAAGGCGTAGGAGATCTCGACGCGACGGTTTTGGGAACGGGCCCAGTCGTCGTTGTCGCCGCCTTCGGACTCGACTGGATCGGTGGAGCCCTGGCCCCGGGTCTTGTACTGGTAGCCGGAGCCGAGTTCGGCTTCGAGCAGGTCGCGTACGGCGTCGGCGCGGTTGTGGGAGAGTGCCTGGTTGTAGCGGTCTGTGCCCACCCCGTCGGTGTGGCCCGTGATGGTGATGGGCGGTCTGTCCGGGTCGGCACGCTCGCGGGTCTCCTGAATGACGTCGCGAAGGACGTTCTTGGCGTGCGGGCCCAGGTCGGCCTTGTCGAAGGCGAAGAGCACGTCGGCGCGTAGCGCCACCGTCTCGCGGCCGGAGTCGCTCTCCCGTCGCGCGACCACGGTCTCCACCTGGGAGACGAGCCTGCTGACGACCGGGTCCTCGTCGGGTGGGCCGGTGGTCACCGGAACCGTGACGTTCTCGCCTTTCCGCGGCCATCCCTCGGCCCGCTTCTCCGGCAGGGCCGGCGGGTCGTTCCTGGGCTTTCCCCGGACCACGGGGACGCCGGCGAACTCTCCGATGCCGCCGGGTCCCTCGACGGTGACCCGCTGCGGAGATCCCTTCAGCGGCGGCAAGAACGCCACCAGTGTGTAGGTGACGCCTGGCTGCCAGAGCTCCTCTTCGTTGAAATCCCAAATGTCGGAGCCGATGCTCTCGTACGGCGTGTAGCGCAGTTGCTGAATCGGGTCCAGGACGCGGAAGAAATGCTGAACGCTCATCGCGTTGTCATTCTTGCCCAATGTCCTGAAGCCACACAATCACTCATCGACTCTCCCCGCGTATTGACCTCAACTTTGGTTGATGTTTTAGCTTGGCCACAGACCAGGCGCGAAGGCGAGCACAGCGAGGTGAGGGAGCATGCGGGCGGTCCAGGTAACGCGCTTCGGTGGCCCGGAGGTGTTGGTGACCACCGAACTGCCCGACCCGGTGGCCGGGGCCGGACAGGTCGTGGTGGACGTGTCCGCGGCGGAGGTCCTGTTCCTCGATACGCAGCTCCGGAGCGGATCGCTTCGCGAGTACTTCACCGTGCACCCCCCGTATGTCCCTGGTACCGGGGTAGCCGGCACGGTGAGCGCGGTAGGCGAGAAGGTGGATCCCGGCTGGCTCGGACGACGGGTCGTCGCCGGCACCGCCGAGGAGGGCGAATATGCCGGCGGGGGGTGCGCGGAGCGCGCCGCGGCACCGGTCAGTGAGGCGTACGCGATCCCGGACGAGCTGGACCTGCCGGAAGCTCTGGCGGGTTTGCACGACGGCCTGATGGCCTTGAGCCTGGCCGAGAAGGCCGTCCTGCGACCAGGAGAGCGGGTGCTGGTGAGCGCGGCGGCCGGCAGCCTCGGCGTGTGGCTGGTACAGCTGGCCCACGCCGCCGGCGCCCACGTGATCGGCGCTGCCCGCGGCGAGCGGAAGCTGCGCCATGTTCGTGAGATGGGCGCAGATGTGGCGGTCGACTATTCCGAACCTGACTGGGCTGAGCGGGTGCGTGAGGCGACCGGCGGCGCAGGCGTGGATGTGGTGTTCGACGGTGCGGGCGGGCAGCTCGGCCGGGCCGCTCTCGGCGTGACCACCGACGGCGGGCGGTTCTTCTCCTACGGAGCGGCCAGCGGGGCCGTCGCCGACCTCGATGCGCACGAAGTGGAGCGTCGCCGGGTCGTCTTGCGCGGTGTTGAGGATGAGATCGCCCCAGGCGATTGGCGGCGACTGGCCGACCAGGCGCTCTCCGACCTGGCGACAGGACGAATCAGGCCGGTCATCGGGCAGGCCTTGCCGCTGGAGCGCGCCGCCGACGCGCACGCCGCGATGGCCGCCCGCGACGTCATCGGTAAGACCTTGCTCCTGACCTGAAAGGGTAGCCCTGGCGTAGTCAAGCAAGGGAAGGTCCCGGGAGCTGGGAACCGGGGATCTTGTGGTTCGTTCGTCCGTCGAAGAACTGGATCTCGCCTGCCGCAGCCGTCGCGCCTCCTGTGCCGAGGGGCGTACGCCCTACCGCACGGTCTTCTTTGATGGCTGGAGCTTTCGGGCGCTCCCCCTGCCTTGCTCGGATGGATCGTACCGACCTGCGTCTCCAGCACCCGGTCGTGGGCAGTTAGTCGGTCGGCCAGAGCCGCGAGTTCGGGGGCCTCGCGGCTCTGGCCGCTTCATGTCCTTCACGGCCAGGAGCGTGTGCCTGGATGCGCATCACGGAGTTCTTCGCCGCCCCGTCCACGGACGAGGTGCCACGCCTGCTCAACCGGCTGCTCGTCGAGGCCGTCTGCCCGCCGCGCCTGACCCACCAGGGCGGCGCCCGGATCACGTGGTGCTACAGCTTCCGCGAAATCCGCGCCATCTCCGTCGGCGCGGCAAGTCCTTGCCAGTGTCGCGGGAGGAGTTGGCCCGGGCGACAGGCTGTTTCGGGTGGGGCGCACTTCTCGCAGGTGTGAGTGCGCTGATCGGCGGACGGTGCTGTCAGCGTACCTGTCCGTCAGGGGTTGCCGGGGTAGATCCTCGGTGCCACGTTCTGTCGGCTGCGGTTGTTTCCGGCTGCCCCGAAAGGTGCTTTCACCTGGGTGATGGTGCTGCTTGTGGCTTCGAGGTGGTCGTTAAAGACGACCCAGTGAACCGGTGTGTAGGGGGAGGAGGTGAGCGAGCCGGAGTAGCGGAAGCTCGCCTTGTTGGCGGGGAGCATTCCGGTGAGGTTGACCGAGCCGATGCTCCAGCTGTCGCCCAGCGTGGTCGGCACGCCGGTGAGGGGATGGTCGTGCGCGTCGGAAGCGGGGACGCTCACGCTGTCGATGAGGACGCCGAGTACCACGGTGGATCCGGATGCGCTGGCATGGACGAAGTGGGCCTCTGCCGGGGCCTGTGCCTGGCCCTGGAACTTGTGCTCGGCGTCGAAGTGGTAGTGGACCTCGGTGAGCTTGTATTTCGTGGTGCCGTACATGATGTGCGGGTCGCTGAACTGGTCGGGGACGAAGGAGACGTCGTCGTGGTTGTCGACGACCCCGTTGAGGTTCTTGTCGCGGAACTGCATGGTCCCGTCGGCGAAACCGTAGTTGATGGTGATCGCCGGGGTGGCGGAGCCGCAGTTCTGGGAGCGGTCGATCTCCACGGGGCTCTGGACGTGGCCCGGGGCTCCGGTGCAGACATGCCGGGCCTGCGCGGGTGCTGCGATGAGTGCTGCTGTCGTTGCGACGGCGATGAGTAACGTGGTTAAGCGAGAAAGCATGTAACACCCTTCGTTCGCGGATCATCCCGGACTTGGTGGTGGTACGCGTGCTGTGGCGCTTCACCGGCGAGACGAATCCGCCGGTGGGGGAGTTCTTACGATAAATCGTGATTCGCGATCATTCGAGGCTTGCATTTTCCGGCGAAACCGTCCCCCACGGGGTTGCGGCCGACCGAACTCGCGATTGTGGCCAGGTCAGGCTGTAAGCACGACCACATGGCTTGCACCATCGTGCCGGGTGTGAATCCCTGGTCCGGTGCGAGGCCAGAGCAAGATTTCCCGAGTCAATGTATGGCAGAGCGCCTCTCTGATGACTGGGCTTGATCCGGTTTGACGGACATCCGAGATCAGGGGCTTGTCCCCGGAAGGAATCTCAATGATGGAGAGCATGGGGAAGAAGAAATCGCGCCCTCGCCGCTCGTTCACCCGTCAGTTCAAAGCCGAGATCGTCGAGCTGTGCCAGCGAGGTGACCGGCCTATCGGCCAGGTGGCCAAGGACTTCGACCTGACCTCCGTCACCGTCCATGTGATCCAGGTCCTGACATCAGCGAGCAGACGCAGGTGGATACGGCGAGCGCCGAGACATGGATCCGTCCCACCAGCGTCGAGCGCGTCGGGTGGGGTGCCGCTCTGGCGACCTCGCGTAATCAACTGTCGCCTATTGGCAAGGCGACCAGTGACCACAAGCCCGGGACCCGTGTTCCGGGACGAGGAAGGGCGTCAGCGTCCCGTTCCGGCGGCGGGCCGTCTTCGGATCGTTCGGTCTTGTAGCCGAGGTTCCCGCCTTCCAGGGTGCGGGAGACCACATGCCAAGGCGCTTGCCCTGACTCTCGTCAGGACAAGCGCCTCAGGAAAGGTCAGCAGGAGATGTTGCGGTCGTTGCTGTGGTGGATGATCACACTCTTGTTGGATTCGGAGCGGACCCGGTAGTTGTAGTTGCCGCTGCCCCGGCAGTAGAACGCCAGAGTGTCGCTGCCGTTACCCCACCAGTCCGCTGTGTCGACGTTCTCCCAGCCGTACCAGTGCTGGCGCTGCAGCTTGTAGGTGAAGTGCTCGTCCCGCGCGCAACCGGCGGTAGCCACAGCGCTCTTGACATAGTTGCCCACCTTCGCTGGCGCGGCCCGCTCGATCCACCCGCAAGCCAGAGCCTGCGCCTGCGCCGCCGCCGGAGTGCTGGCGACCAGCGCGGGAGCAGCAGCGGCGACGGTCAGGACGATGATGGCCAGGCGCTTTTTCATGGTCATGTTCTCCTCAGGAAGTCGTGAGCTGACACGCGGGGGCGTTGCCCGTGACGATGCGGACCGTTGCGTTGTGCTGGAAGGAGGGTGGGATGAGGCCGCGGCCGACACACAGCGTCCATGTCCCGCCCACGGCGTTGCGGAGCTGCGCCTTGCAGCCGGGCAGTGGAGCGTTGTCGAAACTCGTCGCGGAGGAGTACCCGCGACCGACCGACGTCGTGCAGTGCGCGTAGGACATCCTGATCACGGCCGCACCGGACGCCGAGTAAAGAGCGAGCCGGCCATGGGGCGAGAAGCCCGCATCTGCCGTGGCCGACGCCGGCAGGGTGGCGACGCTCGCCGCGATGCCGGCCAAGACCAGCACTCGCAGGGCGCGCAGAGGGGACATAGGTAGATCACTTCCTTCTTGATCGACTCGAAAGAGCGTTCCGTCGAGGCAGCTCTACTCGCGTGGAGTGCCGGTTGATCTATCGGCGAAGATGTCATCCACCGCTAAGAAATCGCTATGAAAGAAGCCCTCCTGTCAGCGATCACGGTGTTAACCGGCCCTGACGCATCAGGGACGACCAGGACGGAGACGCACGTCGATGTCAGCCGTGGGCGTCGAAGAGGGTTGACGCCGTGGATATCCCGATGTCAGATACGCGCGATGGGATCCACGGGGAAAGGTGCCCGATGCCGCCAGAGGAGCTGTACTTTCGCGTCCTGGGCCCGGTCGTCGTCGAGCACGCAGGCGTCGTGGCGCCCATCCGAGGCAGCCAGCAGCGCACCCTGCTCAGCCTGCTGATCCTGCGCGCGGGCTTCGCGGTGTCCATCGAGGACCTGGTCGATGCGCTCTGGGGGTACGAACCTCCCCGCTCGTGCCGAGTGCAGATCCAGGGCCTGGTGTCCGGCCTGAGGCGCGCGCTGCCGCCGTCGGTCATCGAGACGTCCCCGCCGGGCTACCGGCTCAAGGCAGACTGCGAGTGCATCGACCTCAAACAGTTCGAAAGCGACGTGGCCGGTGCCCGCCTGCGCCGCTCCGAGGGCCACCCGCGGCAGGCGCTGGTACTGCTCAGGAGCGCGCTGGCCAGGTGGCGCGGTCACGCCTTCGCGGATGTCCCGAGCCAGCGTGTGCGGCAGGCCGCGACGGGGATCGAAGCGATGCGGCTCACCGCGCTGGCCGACAGGATCGATCTGGACCTCGCCCTGGGTGAGGGTGGCGACCTCGTCCCCGAGCTCAACCGGATCGTGGACGACCACCCGTTGGACGAGCGTTTCGCCCGGCACCTCATGCTGGCACTCAGCAAGGCGGACAGACGGCTCGACGCGCTCGCGGCCTTCCGTACGTTACGCGGGCAACTGGCCGAGGAGATGGGCATCGAGCCTTCCGCCGACCTCCAAACCCTCCATCGTGACCTGCTGTTAGGCCATACAGCAGCCGAGCGGTCCATCAGGATGATCCCGCAGCAACTGCCCTGGGCCTTCTCCAAGCTCGTCGGCCGCGACTGGTTGATCAAGGAGCTGGCCCGGTTCCTCAGGTCCGGTGCCGCCTGCCCCGCCGCTGCCATCACCGGGCCTGGCGGCATCGGCAAGACCGCGCTTGCCGTACGGCTGGCCAATCAGGTGCGAACGGCGTTTCCGGACGGGCAGCTCTACGCCAGGCTGGGGCCGGAGACAGCGGTGGAATCGGTGCTGGCCCGCTTCCTGCACGCTATCGGCATGCCGCCCAGCCCGGCCGCTCGAGGGCTGGAGGAGCTGCAGGATCAGTACCGCGATTCCCTCGCCGGCCGTAAGGTGCTGGTGCTGCTCGATGACGTGGCCGATGAGAGCCAGCTCCGCGTCCTGCTGCCCCAGCATCCAGGGTGCGGAGCGATCGTCACCAGCCGCCGGCGGCTGACCGGTGTTCAAGGACTGCGGCCCGTTCCGCTTCGGGTGCTCTCTGCCGATGACGGCATCCGGCTTTTGGGGGCCACCGCAGGTGCGGCGAGCACGGATCGGGCGGCGAGTGAGATCGTACGGCTCTGCGGCGGGCTCCCCCTGGCCATTCACATCGTGGGTGCCCGCCTGGCGTCCAGGTCCAATGCGGCGCTGGAGGACATGGCCCGGCGGCTGAGCGAGGCCCGCGGCCGACTCGACTGGCTCGAACTGGGTGATGTGAGCGTGCGGGCCGGCATCGGGGAGAGCTATGCCGGGCCGTCTGCCGAACACCAGCGGCTCTTTCGCCGCCTGGCGCTGCAGGCGAGCCACCGTTTCCCGTGGTGGACGGCCTGCGCGCTCGTACCCTCCGATGGAGAAAGGCTTCTGGAGGACCTGGTGGAGGTGCACCTGGTGGAGCCGGCCGGACGTGACATCACCGGTCCCGTCTATCACATGCACGATCTCGTCCGGCTGGTCGCGCGCGAGCTGGCCACCGCAGAAGACCAGCAGGTGCTCCCCCGGGTGACGAACGGGTGGTTCGCTCTGGCCGTGGCGGCTGACTCCACCTTCGGCCACTGGGTGGGGCTGGATCCGGAACCGGAAGCGCGATGGCACCCGCCGGATGAGGTGCTCACCGCCGTGCGGCGGGACGCGACGATCTGGTTCGAGGAGGTCTGCGCTGATCTGTTCCACGTGCTGGACCAGGCCGGCGAGCTCGCCTGGCCGCTGGCTCAGCGCATGTCGACCTACCTTGAGCTGCGAGGACGCTACGGGCAGTTGGTAGACACGCTGTCGGCCGGGTTGAGAGCGGCCGAACGGTGCGCGGACCAGCAGGGCATCGCGACCATGCTGGGCCTGCTGATGGACGCCGAAGCGGGACGCGACGACTACGCCGCGAGCATCGACTACGCCGCCAGAACGTTCGCCGCCTATCAGAAGGTGAGATCACCGGAAACCGCCGTCCGAGACCCCGTGGACGAGCCCGGTGGAGACCCACTGACGGTGGGACTCGCGGCTGCTCGAGAGGCGGCTGTCCGCCGGATGGCCGGGGAGGAAGGCGACTATCTGTCCCTGTTCGAGACGGCGCGGCGTGGCTTTCACCGCAGCGGGGCGGTACTGCTAGAGATATGGGCGCTGAAATACGTCGGCTTGATCTACTGCAGGCAGGGTCGTTTCAAGGACGCCGAGGGGTGCCTGCATCGTGCCGGTCTGCTCCTGAATCAGCTGGGCGATCTGGCCAGTGTCGCTCACGGTGGAGGCGACATGGCAGGGGCCGCCGCGGCGCGGGGCAGGTTGGAGGAGGCCGAGGGGATCGCCAGGCTGTTTCTCGAACGCGCCAGGCTCGGCTCCGACCCGTGGGGGATGGCCAGGGCGCTGACCACGCTGGCCGCCGTGTCCCGGAGCCGAGGCGATCTGAAGGCCGCCCGCGACTTCTACGCCGAGGCTCTGGATCTGTGGCGCCTGCTGGACATACCGGTACGGGTGGTCCACGTTCTGCACGAGCTCGCTGAGCTGTGGGCTCTCTTCGACGATGAGGACGCCGCTGCGCCGTACCGGACAGAACGTGACCTGCTGATGGGCCAGGTGGGTCTGAGCGAGAGCGATCTTCGTCGCATCAGCGGCGGAGGGGTTCACCGGCCTTGAGAGCGCTTGACGACGAGGTCACCCGCTGGAGCTTCTACTCCTGGGCCAACCACGGCTGGGTCGGCCCGGTCGTCACCGTCCTCATCGGGCCCTGGCTTCTGGCGCTGGCTGTGGAAGCCGCCGGTTCGGGGCGCGCGACCCTGTTCTCGATCGGCGCGTGGCAGGTCTCGGCGGAAGCCTTTCCCGCACTGACCATGGCGGCGGCCTCCGCCATCCAGGTCGTCAGCCTGCCGCTGCTCGGGGCGGTCGCGGACACGCGCCGGCTGCGGCGGCGCCTGCTGGGCTGGACGTGCGCGCTCGGCTCCGTGATCACCCTCATGCTGGCGACGACGGGCGGGACGGCCTGGGCCTACGCGGGCACGCTGTTCGTGATCGGCAACCTCGTCTTCGGCGCCACCGACGTCGTCTGCAACGCCTTCCTGCCGGACCTCGCACCGCCCGAGGCCAGAGACCAGACTTCCGGCAGAGGGTTCGCCCTCGGCTATCTGGGCTCCGGCCTGATCATGGCCGTCAATCTGGCAGTGCTTCAGTTCGACGCCGCGCTCGGCATCGACAGGGCCACCGCGGTGCGCCTGTGCTTTCTCGCCGCCGGGCTGTGGTGGGCCGGATTCGGCTGGTATGCCATTCGAGGGCTACGCGACCACGACCGAGGACGGACCGCGGTGCGGGGCGGGCTGCGCGACTCGCTGCGCACCCTGCGCCGCATGCCCCACGCGCGGCGCTATCTCATCTCCTACCTGCTGATCGCCGACGCGATCTCCGGCGTGACCGGCCTGGCGTCGGTTTACCTGACCCACGAGCTGTTCGTCGGCGACGCGGGGCGGGCGGCGCCGTTCCTGTTCATGTTGATCCTCGCCATCCAGTTCGTCGCGATGGGCGGCTCGGTCCTGTGGACCGTCGTCGCCGTGCGCCTCGGCGCCAAGGCGACATTGCTCATCACGCTGCTGCTGTGGTGCGGCATAGTGATCTACGCGTTCTGGGCCCTGCGCGAGCTGTGGGAGGCCATTGTTCTCGGCGTGGTGATCGGCATCGTCGTCGGCGGGTCGCAGTCCCTCGCTCGGTCCATCTACTCCCGGATGATCCCCTGGGGTCACGAGACGACGTTCTTCAGCCTGTACGCGGTGTGCGACAAGGGCACCGCCTGGATCGCACCCTTGACCTTCTCGGTGATCGTCAGCCTGACGGGCTCCTACCGGCAGGCGATCCTGTCTCTGATCGTCATATTCGTCGGCGGGATCGTACTCCTGGTCTGTACGGACGTCCGCCACGCTCAGAGCGAAGCCCTAGGGTGAACCCCCGATCGGGGTCAACGCGGCAAAACGGGCCCAGGCCGCAGCGCCTACACCTACGCCGCGCTCCGAGCGGCCCGGAGGGCCGGACAGCGGTGACCTGGTCGAGAGGAGTACGAGCAGGACGAATCTGAGCCCTATTCGGAGTCGGTGGGTGGCTGTTCGACCGGGAAGAAGATCGGGCTGAGCAGATGTTGTGTGCGGTCCGGCGTTGGCTGGTTGGTCATCAGGGGCAGGATCACGCGACGGAGCTCGCTGATCATCGTTTCCAGTTCGCCACGGGTGAGCCAGACAGCGTGCTGCCGGTAGCCGATGAGGTCCGTCACCGGGTCGGCATCCTTGCGGTCGAGGTAGGCGTTGAATTCGTGACCAGGACGGCCATCGCGGTGGCGAAGGTGCGCCGGTGGTCGTCGGGTGTCATGGCCGTGAGTGCATCGGCGTCGAGGACGGCTCGGTCGTGGCGTAGCAGGTCGACGTGCCGATAGACCATGGCCTTGGAGGTGTCGGGGATCCGTTCGCATAGCTGGCCTGCAACGCGCGCCTCCGCTCGCCGGGCCGTGGACGCCGCCGTCATACGCCCGCCGCAAGAGATTCAACGAGCATGAGGTCATCCTGGACTCCGGGCCCGTCGCTTCGCGCGCTCGACGGTCTCGGGCTGGCCGATCAGTGCCTCGCCACCGGATACGGCATGCGGGTCATCACCAACGTCGACGCGGACGGGGTCGCGAACCCGATCGAGCTCCCGCGCCTGATCGGCCGGGATCGCGCGCTCAGAACTGCACCGGATCCTGCGCACCGAGGCGCTCCGGCTCGGCGCGCGGATCCGCCATGGCGCTCAGCGTTTCCCGCCTGGACCAGGGCGGCGGTCAGGTGGTCGCGGAACTGACCGACGCGACGGCGCGTACCGTCGACCTGCTCGTGGGCGCCGACGGCATCCGTTCCGCCGTCCGTGACCTCATCGGCCGTCCTACCCCGATTCGCTATCACGGCCAGATGGTCTGGCGGGCCCTCGTGCCGCGTCCCGGCTGGGCCACCGGCATCCACACCTTCGCCGGTCCCGTCCACCAGGCGGGAGTGGTGCCGATCTCCGCGGGCCAGGCCTACGGCTTCCTCACCGAGAACGGGGTACGGCCCGACGTGCTTCCTGAGGCCGGCCTCGCCCCGCGGGTGGGAGAACTGCTGGCGCCGCTCACCGGCCGGGTCGCCGAGATCCGCCCCCAGGTCGCACGGTCAACGGAAAGGACGACCAGCAGAACGCCGCCGCGGACATCCACCTCGCCCTTGAGCACGGTGACCCGAAGAACGCCCGGCTCTTTCCCGGCGAGCACATGGGAACCGGCCCCATCCTGCCATCGCCGACCGGCTCGGCCCACCATCCACGGAAAGGAACTGACATGTCCGCCACCGGGCTGATCGCACACCTGCGGCACGTCGACATCGCGATGCCGAACTTCGCCGATCAACGCACGTTCTACCGGGAGACGTGGGGGCTGACGGAGACGGCCAATGACTCGGGGGTCTCCTTTCTCGCCGCCGAGGGCTCACCGGAGCTGCATGTCGTCCGTCTGCGCGAGGACGACCAGAAGCGCACGGACCTCATCGCGTTCGGCTCCGCGAGCCCTGCCGACGTGGACACCTGACCGAGCGGCTGATCGGTCAAGGAGTGCGGCTCGTCCACGAACCCGCGTACCGGACACACCGGGCGGCGGCTATGGCGTGCGGTTCTTCGACAACGAGGGGCGGGTCGTCGCGGTCCGCGCGCACCGCAGGATCGAAGAGCGCGAGTCCATTCCGGTACGGCTCTCGCACGTGCTGATGAACACGCCCACCCCGGAAAAGACCGTCCGCTGGTATGTCGAGCACCTCGGGTTCCGGCTGTCGGACACGATGCGCATCGGCGACCGCGAGATCATGTGGTTCCTGCGGTGCAATTCCTTCCACCACAGCTTCGGCTTCGTACGCGACCTCGAGGATCTTCGTATTCTCGCCTACACGGCGTTGGACCGTGTGCTCAATGAGGACTGTGGGATGTCGGCTGGCTGGGTTGAACAGGACGACGCCATGGCGTGGCGGACGGAACCGTATTCTGCTGGTCCCGCGTTAGCTGGTGCGGCCCCAAGCGCTTAGGCACTCATCCGGACAGAAGCGTCATGGTGCCAATCAGAGCAGCACCGCCGGCGGCGAAACCCACGCCCAGCGTGCTGGTGAACTGCTCGGTGAGCCCGCGGCCGATGCCGCGGGTACCGCCCGTCACGACGATGACCATGTCAGCATCCCCTGGGATCGCGGCGACCGTGATATGGCCGGCGCCGGCATCGCGCCCGTACCCCATGAGGTGGGTTGCCGCGCGTGAAAACCCCGCTTGCGTCTTCCCACCTGCGTGTAGGGCAGGCTCCCGCGAGTTGCTCTCCGACAGGGAGCGGAGAGTTCCTCGATCATCCGCGCTTGGGCGGCAGGGGGATGAAGCCGCTGGTGCGGCGGACGTAGTCGGCGTACCCCGGCCGGGTGGCCGACAGCCGCCGCTCCAGCAGGGGCTTGCCGGTCTTGGCGAGCAGGAAGTAGGTCATGACGAGCGGAGACAGGAGGGTCAGGACGCCGGGCCAGCGTTCGGCGGCGATGAGGAAGAGTCCCCACCAGATGACGGCGTCGCCGAAGTAGTTGGGGTGGCGTGTGTAACGCCACAGGCCGGTGTCCAGCACGCGTTGCTTGCTCGTGGGGTCGGCGCGGAAGCGGGCCAGTTGCCAGTCGCCCACGGTTTCGAAGACGAACCCGACCAGCCACAGCGCCACGCCCGCCCACCCCAGCCAGCCGACGGGCCCGGTCGTGGTCATGCCGACCTGGACGGGCAGCGAGACGAACAACATGATCAGGCCTTGCGTCACGTAGATCATCCGGAAGGCGTAGGCGTTGCGGCTGCCCGGGGCCTTGGCCAGGAGCGCCTCATAGCGGGGATCTTCGCCGCTGCCGGCGACCCGCCGGCCGAGGTGCAGGGCCAGCCGCAGCCCCCACAGGCAGGTCAGAACGAGCAGCAGGACACGGCGCAGCGGGTCACCACCACCCTGCACGAAAGCCGCCAGCGCGATGACGGCGAAGCCGAGGCCCCAGGCCACATCGATCACGGCGTGCTTGCCCGCCTTGATCGCCACTTCAAAGGTGATGACCATGAGGAGAGCCACCAAGGCCGAACAGGACAGGAATACGCTCATCGGCCTCTCCTGAGCACGATCTGATGGACGTCCATGCGGCCCTGCTCGAAGGCGAGCATGCCGCCGGCCAGGTACAGCTGCCACACGCGGGTGCGTTCGGCGCCGATCAGCGCCCTTGCCTCCCGCAGGTTCGCCTGGAGGCGGTCTTGCCAGGCTTGGATGGTCCGCACGTAGTGGTGGCCGAGCGAGCGGGTGCTCTCCACCGCGAACCCGGCTGCCGCCAGCATCGTCGTGGTCTGCGTCAGTGGTCTCATGTGCATGTCGGGGGCGATGTAGCGTTCGATGAACGGCCCGCCGCCGGGCCGGTGCTCGCGCGACATCTGCTGGATGAGCGCCCTGCCGCCGGGACGCAGCAGCCGGTACAGCGCGGCCGCGTAGCCCGGATAGCCTGCCTGGCCGACGTGCTCGCCCATCTCGATGGAGCAGATCGCGTCGTAGGGGCCGTCGGCGAGGTCGCGGTAGTCCTGCGCCCTGATGTCCACCGGTAGTCCGGCGGCCCGGTCGAGGGCGAACTTCCGCTGGGCAGCCGAGAGCGTGACGCCGACGACCGCCACCCCGCGCTCGCGCGCCGCGTGCAGGGCCAGTGATCCCCAGCCGCAGCCGACGTCGAGGATACGCATACCGGGCCGCAGGTTCAGGTCGTCGCAGACGCGGTCGAGCTTACGGCGTTGCGCCCGCTCCAGATCGTCGCCGGGTTCGAAGACGGCGCACGAGTAGGCCATCGAATCATCCAGGATGAGCTGGTAGAACGCGTTGGACAGGTCGTAGTGGTGGGCGATGGCGGCGCGGTCGCGCCCGCGAGTGTGCGACCGGCCGCGCAACCGTGCCTCCGCGGCCGGGGCAGCGGGCCGGGGGCCGAGCACGCCAGGCAACCGGATCAGCGCCAGCAGGTCGCGCGGGCGGGGGCGGAAGGCGGGAGCGGCGCGTACCTGGCGCAGGGTCTGGGTGAGGTCACCGTGAAAGCGGAGGTGGCCGCTGATGTAGGCCCTGGCCAGGCCGAGCTCGCCCGGAACCCACAGCAGATACCGGGCGGCGAGGGGGCTGCGCAATTCGAGCGCCGGGCCGTCGCCGTGCGTGCTGCCGTCCCAGAACCGGATCGTCACCGGCGGCTTTCCGCCGAAGAGCGCGTCGATGGAGTGTCCCGCCCGGGCCGCGATCGTCGTCAAGGATGTCCCCTTTCCATGGTGAGCTGCCAGACGTCGAGGTAGCCGGAGCGGAATCCGGCTTCGGAATAGGCGAGATAGAACCCCCACATGCGGTGGAAGGTCTCATCGAAGCCGAACTTGGTGATGAGGTCGCGCTGCCGCGTGTACCGCTCGCGCCACAGCCTCAGGGTGTGGGCGTAGTGCTCGCGCAGCGACAGCCGCTCCACGATGTGCAACGGCCCGAGCAGGCTCTCGATCGCGGGGATGGAGGGCAGCATGCCGCCGGGGAAGATGTGCTTCTGCACCCAGGTGTGGGTGCCGAGGGTGGCCAGCATACGGTCGTGCGGCATCGTGATGGCCTGCAGCGCGATCCGGCCGCCCGGGGCCAGGCGCCGTTGGAGCACCGCGAAGTACTCCGGCCAATGCCGGGCGCCGACGGCTTCGATCATCTCGGCGCTGACGATCGCGTCGTACCTGCCGTCGATTTCGCGGTAGTCGCACAGCCGGAAGTCCAGCTTTCCCGGGAATCGGGTGGCGCTCGCTCGTTCGCGGGCCAGTTGCGCCTGCTCCTTCGACAGGGTGATCGAGACCACCTCGGCGCCCCGCCGGGCGGCGCGGATGGCCAGTTCGCCCCAACCGCTGCCGATCTCCAGCAGGCGTGTGCCCGGCCCGACCCTTGCCTGCGTCAGCAGCCGATCGATCTTGCGGTGCTGCGCGGGCGCCAGGTCGGCCCACGTCGCGGCGGCCGGGTCGGCGAACCAGGCCGCGGAGTAGGTCATGCTCTCATCGAGGAAGGCGGCGAACAGCTCGTTGGACAGGTCGTAGTGCCGCGCGATGTTGCGGCGCGCCCCGTCCGGGGTGCCGCGCACGGCCAGCGGAACCCTCGGCAGGGCCAGCCGCCGCAGCCGCTGCAGAGACGGCGGCACGAGCGTGTCGACCTCGCCGGCCAGCGCGGTCAGTACGCCGACGAGGTCGGCGGCGTCCCAGTCTCCTGCCGTGTAGGACTCGCCGAACCCGATCAGCCCATCAGCGCCCACCCGGCGGAAGAACTCGTCGGGCCGATGGAGTCGAAATCCGGCCAGGGCGGGGCCCATGCGGCGGGCGACGTGCAGAAAAAGCTGCCGGGCCACTTGAGCGCGCAACCAGGCGGTCATCGGTTCACTCCTGGTGGCTGGATCGTGAGCCCACGCAGATACAGGCCGATCCCCTGGCGGCGGATGCGAACGCTGGTGAAGACCGGGGCCAGGATGTGCCGCGCCTTCATGGCCGCCACCCTGCGTCCGCGCACACTGGCTGCGAAAGGCGGCCTGCCCTGCCGGTGCAGTGTGACCGTCAAACAGAGCCGCTCATCGGGGATCGGCAGATCGATGCGGTAGAAGCCGTCCACCCCGTTGAAAGGCGAGACACGAAAGTCCTTGGCGACCTCGCGTGCGCCGGGCCGCAGAAGGTAGCGGTGGCACCCGCCGTCGGTGTTGCGCACCTCGGCGACCGTGGCCGCGAGCCGTCCGCCGAAAAAGCACCAATGCACCCGCAAGGGGTCGAAGGCCCAGCCCAGCAGCCGGTGGTGGGCCAGGGTCAGCACCCGGTCGGCGGCCAGCTCGTGGCCGGCCAGGAACGCGTCGAGGTCACCGCGGCCCGCGGGCGGCGCGACCGGCGACCTGCGCGGCCGATCATCAGCGTCCGCCAGGCACAACACGCTGCGGTAGCGGAAGGTGTTGCGCACCGGCTCGGCCCTGGCGTGAGTGATCACGCACTCGTAGAGGATCACCAGTCACCGCCCAGCGCCTGAGCGGCCAGCAGCCCGGAGCGGCAGCCGTCCTCGTGGAAGCCCCAGCCGTGATACGCGCCGGCGAAGGCGATCCGAGCGTCGTTGAGCGAGGGCAGCCGCCGCTGCGCGGCGACCGACTCGGGGGTGTAGGCGGGGTGTTCATAGACCATGCGCGCGATCTGGTGGTGTTCGGCGATGGGTTCACCCAGGCTGACCAGGTACGGCTGGCCCTGCAGGCGGTTCATGTCATAACTCACCCGCACGCCTGGCGTAGCGCCGGATCGGCAGTCCATGCGCAGGTTCCAGGAAGCCCGGGCGTTCACGGTCGTGGGAAGGACCGTGGTGTCGGTGTGCAGGACGGCTTCATTGCGCGAGTAGGTGAAGGCGCCGAGCACCTCGCGCTCGGCGGGCGTCGGCTCGGCCAGCAGGCGCAGCGCCTGGTCGGGATGGGTGGCCACGACCGCGGCCGCGAAGGTGTGCCTGCCGTCGGCGACCAATTCCACGCCCTCGCCCGAACGGCGCAGCCCACGCACCAGGCAGTTCGTCCGCACGGCCGACAACTGCTTGGCAATGTGCTCGACATAAGTGCGCGAACCACCGGCAACGGTGCGCCAGCGCGGAGAGCCGCCCACCGACAGCATGCCGTGGTTACGGAGGAAGGCGAACAAGTAGCGGGCGGGATAGTGCCGGGCCGTGGCCGGTGCACACGACCAGACCGCCGAGATGAGCGGCGTCAGGTAGTGCGCGTCGAAGTAGGGAGAAAAGCCTGCGGCGAACGCGGCGACCGTTCGCTCGTTTCTCGCCGCCAGCTCCCGGCGCGCCGCACGGTGGAAACGCGGCACTTCGCTCAGCATGCGCAAGTACGGCAGCCGGAGGCGGCGCTGGGCGAGCAAACCTGTCAACCCCTTGCCGCCCGCGTACTCCAGTCCGCACCCGGCGCACGTAACGGACAGGCTCATCTCCGATTCGCGAGTCTGCACGCCGAGCTCGCTGAGCAGCCGCGTCAGCAGCGGATAGGTCCGGCGGTTGTGCACGATGAAGCCGCTGTCCACGGCGCCGGTCGGCACGTCGTGGGTATGGGCGTGGCCGCCGAGCCGCTCGTCGGCTTCGAACAGGGTCACGTCGTGCTCGCGTTGCAGCACGTAGGCCGCAGTGAGACCGGCGATGCCGCTGCCGATCACCGCGATCCTGCGTCGTTCCATGATCACTTCCTCAGAAGTCAGTGCGAGGGCGGACGTTGACCTGGGATGGCCGGCTGGGGGGACGAAGGCGGCCCCAACATCGGCCCGTCCGGGAATGCGGGCGCGGGCGGACCCCGATCTCTGCTGACATCCGCGTTTCCTGCTCCGGGGCCGAGCAGCCCCACCCTGCGTGAGCGGACGCGCAGGTCCTGGTCGAACGGCACGACAAAGGCCTTCACATACGCCTATTCGGAGCCAACAGGCCCGCGGTTGCCTTCCAGGAGGAATTTGTTCAGCAGGCTGAGCATCCGCATAATACTCAGCATGCTGAACAATTGGGGTGTGGGCCGGATTCTCGCCGTCGGCGTGCTGGCCGGCGCGGTCATCACCGCCCTGGTCTGGCTGCTCGGCCAGCGCCTGCACGGCGTCACGCTCCTGCCCGACCAGGGTGTGTCCTGGTACTACTGGAAGCTGCCCGAGCCGACCCTGTGGACCCGGCTGTCGGCGTGGCTCCCCTACGCGGCCCACCAGCTCGCCCTGTGGGCCCTCATCTACTACGCGCAAACCAGGGTGCGCCGCTACACGCGCGGCCTGCATCCAGTGAACGTGGTGGCACTCGGCGTCAACGCCGCCTTCATCGCCCTGCACATGGCCCAGACGCAACTGTTCTACGACGGCCTGGCCCAGGACGTGTCCATCTTCAGTTCCCAGGGATCGGTGATCTTGCTGCTGGTGGTCGTCCTGCTCATGGAGAACCACCGACGCGGCATGTTCTTCGGCAAACCGGCCCCGATCGGCGCCCAGGTGGTGCGGTTCGCTCGCCGCTACCACGGCTACCTGTTCAGCTGGGCAGCCGTCTACACCTTCTGGTACCACCCCATGGAGGCCACCAGCGGCCATCTGATCGGCTTCTTCTACATGTTCCTGTTGCTCCTTCAGGGCAGCCTGTTCCTCACCCGCGCCCACACCAACCGGTGGTGGACCCTCACCCTGGAACTGGCCGTCGCCGTCCACGGCACACTCGTCGCCGTCATGACCAGCGGACCGGACGGGGCATGGCCGATGTTCCTGTTCGGTTTCCTCGGCGTCTTCGTCATCACCCAGATGCACGGCGTGGGTCTGACGCGCGGGCTGCGCTGGTCGCTGGGGCTGGCCTACGCCTTCGGCTCCCTCCTGGTGTACGGCTTGCGCCACGACCTGTCCGGCGTGCTGGCCGTGGGCCGGATCCCAGCGATCGAATACCTCGTAGTGGCCGTGCTCGCCGGGATGATCTGGCTCGGAGTGTCGATCGCGAAGAGGCTGCGATCCCCTGAGCCGGTTCACGATCGCGAGGTGGGACAATGAGCGGGTGGCCGACATCGACTCCTGGCCCACCGGCCGGCTGCTGTCGGTGGCCGCACGCCTGGTGGAGGGGCGCTTCCATGAGTTCCTCGCCGCCCACGGACTGACGCACGCCGGCCTGATCGCCCTGCATCACCTGGCCGAAGGGCCGCTCACCCAGCGTGAACTGGCGGGGCTGTGCCGCGTGACCGACCAGACGATGAGCCGGACGATCGAGCACCTGCGGCGCACCGGCTACGTCGCCAAGCAGGCAGACCAGCGCGACCGGCGGCGCGTCTCGGTAACCATCACCGAGGCAGGCACCGCGACCCTGGCACTCGCCCACGAGGCCGAACGCACCTCGGATCAGCTGCTCGGCGCCGTAGACGACTACGAGCAGTTCAGACGGCAGTTGATCAAACTAATCGCCATCGCCTGAGCAGACAGCACCGGTCCGCATTCACCTCTGGTGACTTGCCACAACCTGGAGGCTGGCACGCTGGACGCCTACATCGCCGTGCGGCCGCTGGTGCTGCACTGGCTCATTGACCTGCACAACCGCGAAGACGAACACGGCGCCACCAGCCCCCCGCCATCTCTGGCACCGACCACCTGCTGCACACGTACTAGGGGCCACACACAGCCACTGTGCAGGATCGGACGATCCATCTGGGCAGAGGGCGAGTGCGCACGGTGGCGACGAGAAATAGGGCACCCAGGCTTTGGAAGCTTGAGGGCAGTGGCCGGGGAGGGCGGTGGAGGTTTCATTGCAAGTTGGCGAGGTTGGCGGGCAAGGTGAAACTCGCCCGCCCTGGACTGCGATCAACGGTACGAGAGTGTGTCCCGGCTCAGCATCCGTCGCTGCGCCGACCGTGATCTCAGGAGGCGTGCCATGACTTTGGTCGACAATCCGTTCAGCCCGTCGGCGATGCGCGACAGACTGTCCTGCGTTCGCCGGCCCCCCGTGACGCTGGGGGCGCCGCTGCTGCTCGGGCTTCTCGCGACGAGCGCACCGCTCACGGCCTACGAAAGCGCCGTCGTCGCCGAAGAGGCCATGATGATGAGCGGTGGCTTCCTGGTACGGCTGCGCGGATGGCGTCGCTGGCTGGCACGGATGCTGTACGACTGGCGCTTTGGTGTCAGCACCACCGAGTTCGTCGACCTTGGCGATTTCGGGCTTGAGCATCCTGAACGCGTCTACTATTCCCCCGCCCACTGGGGCACCCTGCGCCGAGCCCTGCCCATCCGAGACATCGATGAGCGCGACGTTTTCCTCGACCTGGGCTCAGGCAAAGGCAGAATGGTTCTGGAGGCCGCCAGCCGATACGCCTTCAAGCGGGTGATCGGCGTCGAGCTCTCACCCGACCTCACCGACATCGCTCGCACCAACCTGGACACGACCACCCTCACGCTGCAGGCTCATGAGATCGAACTGGTGCACTCGGACGTCCTGGACTACGCCATCCCCGACGACGTCAGCGTGGTATTCCTCAACAACCCGTTCACAGGCGAGATCTTCGCCTCCGTCATGAAACAACTGATCGCCTCCGCCGACAGGCACCCACGCCCCATCACCCTGATCTACTTCAACCCCGTTGAGGAGCCCTACCTTCTGGCGACCGGCAGATTCCACCACGTCCGCACAACCATCCCCCGGTGGCGATCACCCGACGGCATTTTCGGCACCACCCGCGTATACACATTGACCTAAAGACGCAAGCCCTTCCGAAGCCTGCACAAGCTCAATCGAGCTCGACGGACGGGACGTGCCAGGCAGGAAGGCAGACCTGGCCCGGATGACTACCGACCGCGTCCCCCACGCGGTGTGGCAAGGGCTGTTCGGCCAGGCTGATGCGCGAGCCAGGCTCAGAGCTTGCAGAAAATCATCTTGTTCGGAGTGGCGCCTGTGCTCGTGGCATAGGTGGTGAGGTCGGCGGCGGTGTCAAGGAGCGGACAGATCGCCCCCCACCACGCGCAGCACCGACTCCGCGGCGAACCAGAGATCGTGCACCGAATCGGCGGACCGTACGTCATCAGAGGCGACCCCTGGTCCCACCCGCCACAACGCGATCCGCCCGCCCGGATGGGCCAGCGCGAAGGAGCGCCCGTCCGGGCTCACGTTGCGGTCGCCGGCACCACGAGTCTGCGTGCGTGATGTCACCGAATACGGCCCGAAAGTCTGGCGAGCCGTCCGACTTGAGGGTGGCGGGTCAAATGCCCCGACGCAGACCTATGGCCTGCAGAACGGCGTCGGCTCCAGCGTCCCCGCCCAGACAGCGGCCAACCTGCCCACGACCAGCACGCCGTTGACGGTCACCACCGCCATCACGGCCCAAGCAGTCGAGCATGTCAAGGTCGCCGACGAGCTCGCCCGGCCACCACGGAAGCAATCCGTTGAGAGCGGTGATGGCCGCGTCGGCTGCGAGGGAGCGTTTGAGCAAGCGTGTCCGGATGGTGTCGGCGTCGGCGTGCTTGAGCGCGTTGGTGACCGCCTCACAGACCACCAGGTACGCCACGGTCTCGACCTATGGCGGGCACGTTGAGCGTGACGGGCACCGGCATGCGGCCGGTCAGCTCGGCCAGCGCCGCCCGCAGGCCGTGCCTGCTCAGCACTTCGGGCGTGTTGCCCTTGGCCAGCGCGCGTAGCTCGTCGATCGCAGCCGACAGCCCGGCTGCCGCATCGGTGAGGACTAGTTGCGCCTCAGGGTCGCCCAGGTCCCGCTGCGCCATCCGCAGGTCGAGGGCGAGCGCGAGCAGCCGTCCCTGGACGCCGTCGTGCAGATCGCGTTCGAGACGCAGGATGTCCTGGGCCCTCACCCCGGGCCTGCTCTTGTCCACACTCTGGCCAGCGAGGCGCGCGGCATGGCTCTGACCGGATCTATGCGCAGCACCAAGGCACGCCGCTTCAGCGGGGCCACCACCAGGCTGGCGAGCACCATGGGCAGGACGGCCCCACCCGCCAGCTCCGCGCCGAGCACCGCACTGGCGGCCACGACGACCAGCCCGAACAACACACCGACGACCCCGCCCAGGACGGCCACCAGCCGCGGGGCCGCCGCGGCGGCCCCCGGGTCGAAGCGCCACGACCGCGAAGGACGGGCCCAGCGGGAACGGCCCGCAGAACGCCACCACCAGCATCGCCTCCCCGGCCGTCACCGACATGATCCCGAACGCGGCGGTTGGTGTTGAGGCAAGGGTCGGACTCGGTCTCGATGGCTGGCCTGTCGAGGTCCTCTTCAGCGACGTTTCGGGAGGTGTGCCGTGGCCAGCCAGCCGCGGCCGGCGTCGGCGCGGGCGGGATCGAACGCGGGTGGAATCGGGCGTTCGCAGGCCGCCGCGGCCTCGGCGATGTCGGTCACGGTGGGTTGCCAGCCGCGGCGGGTAAGCCAGGCATTGAGGTTCTCGGTGGGGCCGCCGCGCCACAGGTCGACGAGCTCGGCGGAGATGTTCGCGCGGGCGCCGCGGAGCAGTTCGGAGTCCTTCATGTGGTCCAGGGCGAGCATGCTTGCCGGGGCGGAGAGGGTGGTGATCTGGTCGAGGAGCAGGTCGGCGGCTTCGGGCGGGAGCGCGTACAGGATGCCCTCGGCCAGCCAGGCGGCCGGCCGCCCCGGATCGAAGCCGGACTCCGTCAGCGCGCGCGGCCAATCCTGGCGCAGGTCGGTGGCGACCTCGACGCGATGGCACGCGGCGGTGGCGCCGCGGCCGTCGAGTACGGCTGCCTTGAATGCGAGTACGTCGGCGAAGTCCAGCTCGAAGACCTTGGTGCCGGGCGGCCAGGTGAGCCGGAACGCGCGGGTATCCATGCCGCACGCCAGCAGGACCACCTGCTCGCATCCTCGTCCGGCGGCATCCAGTAGCGCGCGATCGAGGAACTGGGTGCGAATGGCGACCTGCTCGGCCATGATCTGCAGGAAACGTGCGGTCGCCGGAGAAGGCCCGGCGGCCCAAGGGGTGAACGCCGGATCGACGGCCTGGAGGAAGTGCCGCGCGTAGGGGTCGTCGAACAGCCGGTCCGGTCGGCTGCTTTCCTGGGCGCGCAGGAGTGCCACGCCCAAGGCGGTCGCGCCGATTCCGGCCAGGCTTTTAGGGGCGGTCGGTTCTTGTGTCACGGGGTGTCCAGCTCCTCGTCTTGTCGGCAGGCGGCGCCCAGGGCACGGAAGTAGTCGTTCACGGGTGTGAGGTCGACGTTGTCGCCGCGGAAGCCGACGTACTTGTCCGGGCGGATCAGGTACAGGCTGGGGCGGCGCACGCCGTAACGGTTGTGCGCCTCGCTGCGCAGGTCGGCGAAGACTCCGTCCAGGGGGTCGTGCGGCAGGTGGCCGCGGGTGATGACATGGACCTCGCCGTGCCCGTCCATCACCTCGCGTGCGGGGGCCTGCCAGGCGGCCAGGGTGGCGGAGTCCGTCTCGTCGGCCGCGAACAAGATGAGGTGGTGGCCCGGCGTCCGCAGGATGTGGCGGAGCGCCACCGGTCCCTCATGGTTCTCGACGTAGGCGTCCCGTACCAGCTCGCCGGCTTCGGGTCCGGTGCCGGCGACGTCGCTCCACGCTCTGGCTGGTGATTCGTGCCAGCGTTCGAAGACGAGGGGGCTGTCGCGGTAGTGGACGAGGTGTTCGCCGAAGGCGTTCGACAGCCGTTGCTGCACGGGATTGAGCCGGCCGAACAGGCGCAGCGCGTGCCGCCTGGCCCTGCGGGCGACCAGCGTGCTGCCGGTGGCGATCTTCGTGGTGGTCGAGGTCGCCTCGACCACGGCCTTGATCACGGGCCGGCGTTCGGCCTGATAGCTGTCCAGAAGGGACTCCTCGGCGCGCCCGGCGACGACGAGCGCGAGTTTCCAGCCCAGGTTGTAGGCGTCCTGCATGCCCGTGTTCATGCCCTGACCGCCCACCGGGCTGTGGCTGTGCGCGGCGTCGCCGGCCAGGAGGATCCGGCCCTGGCGAAGCCGGTCGGCCAGGCTTTCGCGGGCCACGAACGACGAACTCCACTGCAGATCGTGTACGCGGGGGTCCAGGGGTGTGCGTTCGGCGACATAGGCGGCGAAGTCGTCCAGTCCTGGAGTTGGTGGCGGCCGGTCGTCCGGCGTGCTGGCCAGGATGCGCCAGTAGCCCCCGATCATGGGGAAGACGGCCACGAGGCCGGACTTGTCGAAGTAGACATGGAAGCGGTCGCGCGTGAGCGGCCAGTCCACGGCGACGTCGCCCAGGATGAACCCCCGCTTCAGGTCGGCCGTCTGCCGGGTGATTCCCGCCGTCTCGCGCACGGTGCTGTGGGCCCCGTCGGCGCCGATCAGCCACCCGGTTTCGCACCGTTCGCCGCGTCCGTCCTCGTGGGTGAGTTCCACGCCGACGCACTTTTCGCCGGCCCGCAGCCCGACCAGGCGGGTGCCCCATTCGACGGTGACTCCTAGCTCCTGCGCGCGCTCGCGCAGCAGCGCGACCGTCTGCCACTGCGGGATGCACAGGTCCAGCGGGAACGGGGAGTCGACGGCTGTCACGTCCATCTCGGCCAGAGCCGTCGTGCCCTGGTAGAAGTTCAGCGTGTGCAGGGGAACGCCTCGTTCGATGGCGGCCTGGGCCAGCCCGAGATCGTCCAGCATCTCCAGCGATCTGGCCACGATCGACACCGCCCGGCTCTCCCGGTGGTCCGCCCGCCCGGCGTCGATGATCCGTGGGATCACTCCCCGCCGTGCCAGGTCGATGGCCAGCACCAGGCCGGTCGGCCCCGCGCCGACGATGAGAACGTCCGCTTTCGTGGTCACAAACCCACCCTCTTAGAACGAATGATCGTTCTTTTTAGAAGAGCACGATTGTGCTGCGACCGTCAAGAGCGAATGTTCGTTCTCTATTGAACGGCTTGCGCGGGCGCCGACATCAGGGCTCGCATGCCGTTCCTGAAGGCCACCGAATCCGCGTAGCCGTACACCGCGCGGCGTACCAGGAACCCGTCGACCAGAGCCATCAGCACATCGGCCACGTGCTCGGCAGGGACGTCAGCGGGAAGCAGCCCGCCCTGCTGATGCCGCGCCACGAGGCCGCCGACCACACCGCGGGCCTCCGCCATGACCTCCTTCAACTTCGTGCCCAGCGACGGCGATCGCAGCGCCTCCGACCAGACCTGAACCAGCAGCTGGGCCGACTCCTGCGATCCGGACAGCGGCGGGCGCTCGACCCCCAGCACCAGATCGACGATGTTGTCCAGATCCGGCGGCCGCGCGCCGTCGTCCGCCTCGAACGCCGAGGCGACCTCGGCCAGCGCCTCGGCCGCGGTCGCCGCGATGATGTCATCCTTGCTCTTGAAATAGCGATAGACGGCCCCGGCCGACAACTCGGCCTCGGTCAGCACGTCCTGCATGGACGTGGCGTGGAAGCCGTTGCGGATGAAGCAGTGCCGGGCGGCGTCCAGGATCTGGCGGCGGCGGGCTTCGAGGTGCTCCTTGGGCATGCGTGCCATGGGATCCAACGTAGAACGAACGTTCGCCCTTGACAAACTCGCTCTTCCAAGAATAGAGAAGGAACGTTCGCTTTCTTTGCCATGAAGGGTTGTGCCATGTCGTTTGCCGCCAACACCTTGAGCGCGCTGGTCGCTCTCGTCTTCCTGCTTGCCGGTGCACAAAAGGTCCGGCTCCAGCCTTCGGTGACAGCCAACCTGGTGAGACTAGGGGTCGGCCCGACGATGACCCGATCGATCGGCACCCTGGAAATCGCCGGCGCGCTCGGGCTCGCCGCCGGCCTCTGGTTCAAGCCGCTCGCCGTCGCGGCTGCGGCCGGTCTCACGCTGCTGTTGATCGGCGCCGTGGGATTCCACCTCCGCGCCCGCGACTTCGCGCACCGGCGCCACCGCTCCCACGCCGTGGCGCCCGTGGTACTGGCCGTGGTCACCACAACAACCATGGCCTTGTTGCTCACGACTTCATGAGCGAAGAGCGCGGTGACAGCGCCTGTGCCCGCTGTGATCCTTCTCCCATCCACTTGACTGTAGCGGCACTACAAAAACATTCTTGTAGTCGGACTACAAAATGAGGTGCGATGGACAGACGCGAAAGCATCAAGGTGCGCGCCCTAGTCGCCGCAGGCAAGGAGGCGCTTTCCGCGCCTGCGAGGCTCCGGTTCGGCGGCGACGGGTTCGCCGTGACCGTCACCTCGGGCGCCGCCGCACTGCCCGTCCGCGACCTGCCCGCACTACCACCCGGCGTCCGGCACATCGAACGCCTGGTGAACCAGGTCGCGTCCCTGACCGAACTCGCCATCGGCAGGTTCGATCTCCCCCTAGACGATGTAAGAGAAGGCCGTTGACGCCCACCAGCCTGCCGGTCCGGCCATTCGCGCGGGTGCCGGCTCCCGACCTCGCCAGAGGAGCCATGCTCCTGCTCATCGCCATCGCCAACACCCCCTGGTACCTGTGGGGCAGGCAACTACGCCCCAGCACCATCCATCCGCCGGGCGGCTCGACGCTGGATCGGGGTGTCCAGGTGGCGAGCATCGTCGCGGTGGATTTCCGCGTCTACCCGATGTTCGCCTTCCTTTTCGGGTACGGCATGGTGCAGCTCCTGACCCGTCAGCAGGCGGCCGGGCAGGATCGGCTGAGCGTGCTGGCACAGTTGCGACGCCGCGGCTTGTGGCTCCTGGTGTTCGGGTTCGTCCATGCCGCGTTGTTGTGGCAGGGCGACATCCTGGGCGCATACGGCCTGGCAGGCATCCTTCTCGCCAGGCTCTTCCTCCACCGCGCAAACCGCACGCTTCTGACCTGGGCGGTGATCGGCGCCGCGCTGCTGGTACTGGCGACCGTCGCCGCAATCGCGGCGGCATACGCGGCACCCGTGGCGCCTGAGATCATCACGTACCTGCCCCTCGGCGCCGCCCCAGCCGGTCAGAGCGACCCGTTCGCCGCAGTCGCGGACCGTCTTGCCTTCTGGCCGGTCGTCACCCTCGGCCAGGGACTCTTCGCTCTGGCCCTGCCCATCTCCATCGTGCTCGGCTTCTGGGCCGCCCGGCTACGGATTCTGGAAGAGCCGGCCCGGCACCTTCCGTTGCTCCGGCGGGTCGCGGTCATCGGCGTGGCAACGGGCTTGCTGGGCGGACTCCCCCACGCCGCGGCGGTCATGGGATGGCTGACGGTCCCGCACGGGTCGATGTTCGTCTTCGAGGTCACCCAGATGACCACAGGACTTCCCGCCGGGCTCGGGTACGCGGCGCTCTTCGGCTTGCTCGGGCACCGGATCACCGGGCGGAGTCCTGGGCTGGTCGCCACAGTCGTCACCGCTGTTGGGAAGCGATCGCTGTCCGCCTATCTCGCCCAGTCGCTCCTCTGCGCTCCCGTGCTCGCCGCATGGGGGCTCGGCCTCGGTGCCCACCTGCACAGTGCCGCCATGGCCGGCTACGCCGTAGGCGTATGGCTGATCACGGCAGCGGGAGCGTGGGCCCTGGAGCGGCGCAAGCTCCCAGGGCCAGCCGAGATCGTACTGCGCCGGCTCACCGCCCCCCGAACATGATCTCCGTATCACCGGAGCTCTCGTACAACAGAAGGTCATCTACAGCCTGACAGAACAGGCGATCCAGCTTGTGCTCGGCGCCCGGGAAACCCGAAACCTCCCGGTGACCGAGCAGTACGCCGCCCGCGGACGGCTGGACTCTCCCACATGGGGAGGCCCCACGCTGGGGGCATGGACGAGGAGCTGTTGCCGATCGGGTCTCACCGTCAGCGCGCGGGCGCTGCTGTCCTGGCGCGCTGAGCGTCGCTCTCTTGTCGGCGAGTTCGATCCGCGAGGTGCAGGTGTCCGACCCGGCAACCACCCCGTCCGACTGATGATTCCTTTGGAGGAGCCATGACACCGCAATTGGTCCACCGCGACCCCGTCACCTGCCTCAACGTCACCGGCATGGGCGAGCCCGGCGGCGCCGAGCACGTCTCGGCCATCGGCGCCCTGTACGCCGTGGCCTCCGTCATGGGCGGCCCCGCAGGCCCGCTGGAGGGCCCGTTGGTGGGTGGAGGACACCTCTCGGCCGCCACTGGAGGTGCCGCGCGATCAGTGGCGGTGGCATCTGCTGCTGCCGCTGCCCGACGTACCCAAGCCGGGGGTGGCCGAAGCGGCCCGTGAGCAGGCACGCGCATCCGGCGCAGCCGTCGACCGCGTCCAGGTTGTCACCTTCGCCGAGGGCGAGTGCGTGGAACTGCTCCACGAAGGGCCCTACAGCGAAGAGAAGGCGTCACTCGACGTGATGGACGCCTACATGGACGAGCACGGTCTGGTGCGCAACGGCCTGCACCACGAGATCTACCTGACCGATTTCACCGACCCTGAGCCCAAGACGATGCTCAGGCAGCCGGTGGCACGCCCTCCAAAGGGTCAGCACCGCCCGTATGGGCAGGTCCGCTGTCCGGTCAACCCCGTGGCGCAACACGTGACCTGATCAACGCTCCTGATCTTGATGTCCTCTGGCACGGGAGTGAGGTCTTGCTGCGGAGCGGGGCTCAGATACTCCTGGACCCAAAGGACACGCGCCATGCCCTCAGGGTTATGTCCTGCTACCAGGTGACCGGGAGTTCGTGGACACCGTAGACGACGGCGTCGGTCTTGAAGGCAATCTCCTCTGTCGGTACGGCCAGCCGCAGCGTGGGGATGCGGCGGAACAGCGAGTCGAAGACGATCTGCAGTTCCATCCGGGCCAGGTTCTGGCCGAGACACTGGTGGGGACCGAATCCGAAGGCGAGGTGGTGGCGGGCGCCGCGCTCGATGTCCAGTTTGGCCGGGTCCTTGAACGCCACCGGGTCCCATCCGGCAGACAGGGTCGAGACGACGACGCCCTCGCCGGCCTTGATGCTCACTCCGCCGATCCGCACGTCCTCGGTGGCCACCCGGGCAGTGACCCCGTCGACGATGCTGAAATAGCGCAGCAGTTCCTCCACGGCTGTGGGTGTCTTGTCCGGATCGGCGGTGATCAGGGCTAGTTGCTCCGGATGGGTGAGCAGCGCGAGCACGCCGAGCGAGATCATGTTCGCGGTGGTCTCGTGTCCGGCGGTCAGCAGCAGGAAGGCCAGGCTGACCAGGCTCGTGTGGTCGACGGCGCCGCCTTCCTGGCGTTGCCGGGCGATCTGCCGGCTGAGCAGGTCGTCGCCGGGTTCGGACTCTTTGCGGGTGACCAGGTCGTCGAAGTAGGCACGCAGGTCGGCGAAGGCTTGCGGGCGGTCTTCCAGCGCGGTCGCGCTCACCATCGCGGCGGTGCGGTTCTGGAAGAAGTCATGGTCGGTGTAGGGGACGCCGAGCAGTTCGCAGATCACCAGGGAGGGCACCGGCAGGGACAGCGCCTGGACCAGGTCGATCGGGTGCCGGTCGGCGGTGAGCATGTTGTCGATGAAGTGGTCGACGATGTCCTGGATGTGCGGGCGCAGCGCGGCCAGTCGTTTCGCGGTGAACTCGCTGATCACCGGGCGGCGGGCCGCGGAGTGTTCTGCGCCGTCCATGCCGAGCATCACCGGCGGCTGGATGCGCACCATTTGCAGGGTCGCCGCGTCGAGGGCGTAGAGCGGGTAGCCGTCGGTACGCCGATCGGCGGAGAAGCGGGGGTCGGCGAGAACGGCACGGGCCGCCTCCTGACCGGCCACCCACCACGCCTCGCCGCCGCTGGTCAGGCGGACCTTGCTGATCGGGCCTTGTTCGCGCAGCCGTTCGTAGGCGGCCGGCGGGGCGAACGGGCACCCACGCTCAACCGGCACAGCGCTGTTCGTCATAAGGACCTCCTGGCTAACTATTTGGCTGAGCATGTTCGGGGACAGCCGGCGTTCATCGCAGGGGGAGGGGGGTGATGCGGGCCACCTTGTCGGCGCCGACGATCGGCCGCGGCGAGGTCCCTGGACGTCCCTGGGCATGTCCATGGTGGCCAGCAGGAGGCTCGGTGAAGGGCATGGTCGCCCTCATGCGGTCCTTCCGGGGTGTGTGGCTGACCCCGGCCGGTACGGCTCATGCGAGCAGTGGGATCAGTTCTCCGGTTCGACCAGTGCGTTCAGCCGGTTCCGCAGGGCTTTCGCGACCGGTGTGGGCAAAGGGGTGCCGCTCATGGCCTGTTGCAGCCACAGCCCGTCGACGGCCAGCCGAGCCAGGAGCAGGTCGATGTCGTGGGGTTCGGCCGAGGTGGGCAGCGGGGCCCAGCGGCGGATGAGCTCGTTCCACACCGTGGCGAGGTCGGGAACGGAGGCCGACTCGAGCATGAACGCCAGGTCCGCCTTGCCCGACTGGCTGTCCGCGCCCACCCGCACATAGGCCGCCACGACCTCTCGCACCGACGCCTCCGCCGGCGGTTTGCCCAGCTCGGTGGCGAGCCACGTCTCCCAGGCGTCGGTCAGTTGCTTCTGGATCGCCAGCAGTAGCTCGTGCCGCGTCCGGAAGTGGTACATCAGCCCGCCCTTGGTGACGCCCGCCTCCTCGGCCGCCGACTCCAGCGTCAGGCCGGTGATGCCGTCGCGTTCCGCCACGCGGATCGCGGCGTTCAGGATCTGGTTCCGCTGGCTTGGTCGCACCCCGTAACTCTACCGTCCAGAAGGCACAGTTATGGGGACATGCCCGAGTCGCCGTGCGCGTGCTCTGAGCACCCATGTCTCTCATGGGACTGGGGGAATCGGGTTGGTGAACATGAACGTCCCTTCGCCATTCTGCGTGGCACACCCGGCGGGAAGGCAGCTCGCCTCGAATGAGGAAACTATACCATCCAGAAGGTATAGTAACTCATCGCTGGGGTCCGTGCCGGGGCGCGAGCTCCGGAAGTTCACGAGGGCCCGTCGGCGGCGACGCTCAGCGCGGCGTGTACGGCAATGCCGTCGGAGCCGACCGTGTTGACGGGCCTGGTCAGGGTTGTCCGCCGACCGCCCAGTCGAGCAGCCTCTGAGCGGTCTGGAAGCGGCGGGTGGAGCTGGTCTCCCCGAGAATGACGCCGGCCAGTTGCCGGCCTTCACGGTCCGCGGCGAAGGAGAGCGTGTACCCGGCGGCCCGGGTGTAGCCGGTCTTCAGACCGACGGCGCCCGGCTTGCCGAGAAGCCGATTCGTGTTCCGCCAGGAGTAGGCGCGGTGCTCCGCCGTCGCGGCCACCGAGCGATACCGGCTGGAGGCGACCTTCTTGAGCGCCTGGACGCCCAGCGCGGCCTGGGCCAGCCGCGCCTGGTCGCGTGCGGTGGAGTAGCCGCCTCCGTTGGTGGGCATCCCGTCGGCGTTGACGTAGCGCGTGTCCCGCATACCGAGCTCGCGAGCAGTGAGGTTCATCTTCGCGGTGAACGCGTCGACGCCCGGACCGTACACGCGGGCGAGCGTGTGGGCGGCGTCCGCGCCGGAAGGCAGCATCAGGGCGTACAGCAGGTTCTCCACGGTCAGCCGGTCTCCGGCGCGCAGGCCGGCCACCGAGGCACCGCCCTTCGAGGCGTAGCGAACATCCCCAGAGGTGACCTTGACGACGTCACCCGGCTTGGCCTCCTTCAGCACGGTGTAGGCGGTCATCACCTTGGTGAGGCTGGCCACGGGCATCCGAAGATCGGCCTTCTTGCTGAAGTAGACCTTGCCGGTCTTGGTGTCGATCACGTGAGCCGCACGGCCGAGCACCGTGGGGGCGTGCGCCGCGACGTCTTGAACGTGGGAGCGGGACTCCGGCGAGTCGTCGGGCCCGACCGGAGGGATGGCCTGCGCGGCGGTGGCGCAGGCGGTCATGGCAACGGCGGTGGCGGCGAGGCCGAGCAGCGCGCGGTTCAGCCGGTTCTTGAGATCGGTGGGCATGAAGGACTTTGCTCCTTGCTTCCATGCCGCCTACCGGGTTAGCTGACGGGTTCGGGCTGGGAAGTGCCCTACGGTCGCGGCTGAGCGAGCGTCCGATTCACCCCGATGAAGATTGGGTCCCCGGCTCCGTGGAAACGGATTCGGCGGCCGGACGTCGTCCTGCGGGTTCCCCAGGAGACGCACGGTCCGGGCAATGAAACGGCAACGAACCCGTCTAGGGCCCGTCACGCAATGCCCGAGACCCTACCAAAAAGCACATATCGTGCAAACAGTACATTTCCGGCTGCTGTTGGAGGACTCACGACGGGCGGGACAGACCAAGCACGATCAGGTCGAACAGCTCCTGGAACGCCTCCGCGTTCGTCCGGCCGAGATGCTCGAGCACCTCGGGATCCTGCAGCCGGTCCAGGGCGGCGTAGATCACCTCCGCCACGAGGCGCGCGTCCGTTTCGCGGAACGCACCGCTGTCTATGCCCTCCTGGATGAGCGCGGCGGCGATGGACGTGGCGAACCGGTAGTGCTCCTCGAACAGCCGGCGGATTCCCGGCTGCCCGGCGACATCGACCGAGAACGCCCGAGCCGCGCGGGTCAGCGCCGTGCTCGCCGCGGACATGTAGGCGTGAACTCGCCCGAGCGGCTCGTCCATCGCCCTCGCCTGGGCCATCGCCTGCCGGCCGACGCGCTGCAGAAGCCGGTCGACGACGAGCGCGACGAGTTCGTCCTTGCTGGGCGCCAGCTCGTAGAGGGTACGCCGCGAGCAGTGCAGCCGGGCGGCGAGCTCCTGAATCGTCAGCCGGCGAAAGCCCTCCCGAAGGAAGATCTCCTCCAGCTCGGCGAGCACGTTCTCCTGCCGGCTGGTGAAGGAACGCCCGAGCGAGAGGGCGACGGGCGGTCGAGGATATCCGGTCATGCCTGCACTTTCAGGGTACTGTCTAGGGTACCAGGTACTCGAAGATAGTACCCTCTGTGTGTGGAGGCGGAATGCGCCGACCCAGCCGAACCCAAGTGAGCATCATGTCGTGCCTGCCGCTGGCCGCCGCGCTCGTCGCGGTCAGCGATCCCGTACGGGCGGACGCCGACCGATGCGCGGCCCTGACGAACGCGACCGTGACCGACACGACGATCACGCGAGCCAGGACGGTGACCGCGACGACATCGGTACCGGAGCACTGCCTGGTCGACGCCTATGTCACCACGCCAGGTGACGCGACGGTGCCCAGCAACCAGGTGAACTTCCGCTTGGGCCTGCCGACCGCGTGGAACTCGGACTTCTACTTCCAGGGTGTGGGCGGGCTCGCCGGGCACATCGTTCCGTTCGACGAGGGACTGAGACGCGGCTACGCCTCGGCCGCCACGGACACCGGACATCAAGGCGCGAGCCCGTTAGGCCACCCCGAACTCGACGGCAGGTGGGCGCTCGGCAACCGGCCCAAGCAGATCGACTACGCCTACCGGGGCGTCCACGTCAGCACGGTCGCGGCCAAGGCGATCACCGCGATCCACTACGGGCGCGACACGCGCAAAGCCATCTTCAACGGGTGCTCCAACGGGGGACGGCAAGGCCTCATGGAGGTCCAGCGCTACCCCGCGGACTATGACGGGGTGATCGCCGAAGGCCCGGCGTTCGCCGCGGGCGACACGTTCCTGCGCTGGATCTCGCAGGCACAGGCACAACTGGCCACATCCGGGTCCTGGCTGTCGCCCGAGACGCTGCCGATCCTCTCGGCGGAATCGCTGAAGCGGGGCGATGCCCGGGACGGGCTGACCGACGGCCTGGTCGCCGATCCGCGCAAGGCGGCCGTCAACCCCGGCCGGCTCGTCGGCCCCGGCAAGCTGACCCGGGCCCAGGCCGCCGCCGCACGGACCATCTATCGCGGACCCGGGCCGCTCCGGGGACATCCCGCCGGACACGAGGAGATGTGGCGTTCCTACATCACCGGCTCGGCGGCCCCTCAGATGGGACCCGACGGCAAGCTCGTCTTCCCTTTCAGCCTGGCCGCACCGTTGTCGTACACGTTCACCAACGAGTTCCTGCGGTACTTCCTGTTCAGCGATCCGAGCTATGACCTCACCAGGTTCGACCTCGCCAAAGATCGGCGGGCCGTCGAGCGGATACGCGCGCTGCTCGACGCGACCGACCCCGACCTCACGGCCTACGAGGCCCGGGGCGGCAAGCTGCTCATGGTGCACGGCTGGTCCGACCCCGCCCTGAGCGGTGCGGCCCCGGTCGCCTACCACAAGGAGGTCGTCGCCGAGATGGGTGCGGCGCGTACCGCCGGCTTCTTCCGCCTGTTCATGGCGCCGGGGATGGGGCATTGCGCGGGCGGGCCAGGACCGAACACGTTCGACGCGCTCACGGCGATGGAACAGTGGATCAACCGGGGCACGGCGCCCACCTCCATCATCGCGACCAACCCGACGAGCGGCCGCAGCCGGCCCCTGTGCCCGCACCCTGCCGTCGCGCGCTACAAGGGCTCGGGCAGCATCGAGGACGCCGCGAACTTCACCTGCGGATCCCCGCCACGGGCCTCCGTGTAGTCGAGCGGCATCGCCTGCGGCTCGCAGGTGCGCACTCCAGCGCGAGGGCACAACCCACCACCTTCCCTTCAAGGTCATTTACACGGACGGTGTCGACGTGAGAGCGTTCAGTGATGAAAGGGCTGGTGTTCAGCCCATCATGTGCCCGCCTTCCGAAAGGTCGTCTGTCGTGCGTCTGCGCCAGAGCGCTGTTGCCCTCGCCGGAGTACTCGCCCTCTCAACCATCACCGCCGGTCCTGCCGGCGCCGCCACCGGACAGTTCCAGTACACCTTCGTCGGCTTGGACGGGACACCGCAGAGGGCGGTGCTCGACGATCCGCGGGGCGGCGAGTGCATCACCCTGCCCGAGGTCGCCGATCCCGGCGCGAGCGAGCCCGCGCATTCGCCACGCAACCGGACCGACGCCGCCGCCACGGTATTCACCGAGCCCGGTTGCGAGGGTGACTACTTCACCCTGCGGCCGTACACGGGCAGGGGCTCGGAGAGGTTGAAGCTGCGTTCAGTGGTGTTCTCCCGCTGAGTGCAACCACAGGTTCCGTCAGAGACCGTGAACCGAGGCGATGGTGAAGGGGCGTTGTGGCACGCCAGGTCCGAGTGGGCCGCCCTTGTCGAACTGGGATCGGACCACGTGGAGGCTGCCGCGCAGCCGTACCAGAGTCGTGGGAAGTTGAAGGGCGGCATCGGCCACCCGGCGCTCCATCCGCGCCTGCGTGCCGTCCTCCCGCAGCCGCCATCTGCTGATGGCGTTGCTGACGTTGTGCACGACCCAGAGCGTGCCCGACCGCAACTCCAGGCCGTCGGCGTGCGTCATGTCGGCGCCTTTCAACGAGACCCTGCGGATGGCACCCGTTTCAGGGTCGAGCCGGTAGAGGTCGCCACCGGTCATGTCGGCGGTCAGCAGGTATCGGCCTGCGGGGTCCGCGGCGATGCCGTTGAGCGTGTAGGCGTTCGGCGCGTGCGGGTCGAGGACCCCGCTCAGGTCGAAGTGCGGCCGCAGAGCCGATGGCCGCTCCCCCGCGTCGTCCACCTGCTCGCGGGTGACGCGGTAGACGACGGCACGCACGCTGTCGGTGAGATAGGCCGTGCCGTCCCGGGTTATCGCCAGATCGTTGACGAACCTGCCGCCCGTGCCGGACACCTCGAAGCGGGCCAGTAGCGCGCGGCTCCGCGTGTCGTAGACCATCACCCCGGAGGTCGAGTCGATGACCCACAGCCGGCCGAACCGGTCGACCTCCAGGCCGTTGGCGGTACGGCGGCCGTCGGCGCCGGCGGGTATGAACGTTCGCGCCACCCGTCGCCCGGGCGTCATCTGGAAGATCGTCCCGTCCGCGAAGGACCCGGCGTAGAGGTGTCCCGTGCGGGGGTCGGCGGTGATGCCCTCCGGATAGACGGACCGGCCGGGCAACTCGTAGGCCGCGGCGATGCGTACCTTCGGCGCGAGGGCTTCCGCGGGCGCCGCGGAACCCAGGAAGGCGACCGCCACCGCGGCGAACACGATGCTGGTGGCTCTCACAGGCCATCTCCTTACTAGAGATCTACCTTAAATTAGAGCTCTAATCATAATTAGAGCTCTAATGAGAGTCAATGTTCTCATCATGCCGCCCCTAGCATGGGGCCCATGACCTCCATGCCCGTCTCCGATCGCCTGGGCTCCTACCTGAAGCGGGCCGAGCAGGAGCTCAACGGAGCCAAGCACGCCGCGCTGAAACCCGTTGGGCTGACCGTGCCGCAGTACGCCGCTCTGTTGTTCCTGTCCGAGAGTCCCGGCATGTCGGCCGCGGCCCTGGCGAGAGCGTGTGCCGTAACGCCTCCCACGATGAACACCGTGCTGAAGAACCTTCAGGACAACGGCCTCATCCTGCGTACGCCACACCCGTGGCACAAGAACATCCTCGAGACCCGGCTCACCGACAAGGGGCAAGACGTGCTGGCCCAGGCTGACGCACGGGCCATCCGCGTCGAGCGCGGCCTGGCGGATCAGTTCACGGAGGCGGAAAGGGAAACGCTGACGGCCCTCCTGGAGCGGTGTATCGGCTTCCTGCAGTCCGCACGCACGATGTAGTGGCCCGGTCGGCTGCCCGCTTGGCCCGTGGGTTGGTGACCCGCGCACCGCACGGGCTGGGGTGTCATGAGGTCCGCGTGAGCTCTTTCACCACGGTTTCGGCGATGGCGCGGCTGTAGCGGATGACGCCGGGCGAGCGTCCCAGACAGGCTCCGGTGGCGGTGGTTTCCAGGCAGAGGGAGATCGGGTCGTAGTCCGGGTGGAACTTGGCCAGCCCGCCCATGAGCTTGGGGTTGGTGCACAGGTCGTGGCGGCGTTCCTCGTCGTTGCAGATCATCCAGGCCAGCCACTCATAGCGGCCGTTCGGTTTCTGCTCGAAGGGGTGTACGGCCCAGCTCACCTGCCGGCCGGCGTCCGCGGTCACGCCGCCGGTGCGGTCGGCCACCTGCTGGTAGATCTGCTCGTTCAGCCTCTGCGCGCGCCCGGGGTCGTCCCTGTCCGGTCCCTGAAGGACCCAGACGACCTTTGGGGGTACGGCGGAGCCTGCGATGACCTCGGCCACCCGGGTGGCGCAGTCCTTCGAGCTCGTCCAGAACTGCAGGACGACCAGCCGGGGGCGAGCCTGCTTCAGCAGCCGGGGCAGGTCCTTCAGGATGTCGCAGGGCTGGGCGTTCTTTGTGGTCACGGTGGTCACCGCGCCCTTGCCTGTGGCGTGGATGAAGTAGGTGAGCGCGGCCGCGGTCTCGGTGGCGATCGAGTCGCCGACGTACAGGACGGCGGCAGCGCCGGAGGCCGGGTCAGGAGGGTTGCGTAATTGGGCGTCGGTGGGCGGGTCCAGGACCGACACCGGGTTGGGGGCAGGAGTGGCGGCCCGGGTGAGGGTGGGCGACGGAACGTTCGGGTCGATGTCCCCGCCGGCTCGCAGGATCAGCCAACCGACCACCAGGGCCAGGAACATGGCCGTGACCAGCGCTCTACGCTCGATGACGCGTCGGGCCGCGGTGTGATCCGGATCGGGTGCCTCGACGCTCGCGGCGGCGATGGCGCGCCGTACCGCGAGCCAGTCGGCCAGCGTGTCGCCGGCGCCGCAGGCCCGGACGAACGCGGCCAGCAGATGCTCGGCGGGCAGGCGGCCCTGATCAAGCGCGGAGGCGATGCTGGTGCGCGGCAGGGAGTCTCCGGCGGCGGCCGCGCGCTTCTCCAGTTGCCGGTAGCTCAGCCCTGACCAGGCCTTCAGGCGCAACATCGCCAACGCGAACTCGGCCGGCGTGGCCGCATCGTCCGGGCCGGGTGGAGTGTGCGTCCCCACAGTCACGGGAGCATTGTGCCAAGTGCCGCGCGGCCCCGACAGCATGGTCCGCGCTCTCGCGTGAGCTCCGTCTGGCCGATGGCGGCGGCTTCCCGGCCCACGCCGTGAAGCCATGGCAGGCCGTTCAGAGCACAGGGGTGTCCTGGACTGTCCCGACCACCGCGACCACTCGTTTTGCCCTCTGCGGCGGTGCTTGGCTGGCCATCACGCACCCCCTCAACGTGTGGGGACATCACTCTCGGAGGAGCAATGCGCACATCAATGCTCATCGTTGCCGGCGCCATAGCCGCGCCCCTGCTGGCCACGGGTCCCGGCATCGCACACGCCGCATCTGTCGCCCCGGCCACGTCCAACGCGGCCATCCTCTTCCCGCTGCACCGGACCGCCAACGTCCCGCGGTGTATTGCCGCATGGTCAAGCCACAGCGCCTTGTCGAGATCGATCCACGTCAAGAACAACTGCGGCCGCGCGTACAAGATCAAGATCGACTGGAGGGGTGTTTCCGACAGCGGCTGCTGGCACCTGTCCCGGGGAGAACAAGAAAAGAGTTCCAAGTCCAAGTTCCTCGCCACGTCTGCGTTGGTCAAGCGCTGTTGATCAGCTTCCCCACCTCGTCGCCGCCTCCAGTGGCTGGCTATGGTGCGTATCCACCTGGCCAGCCACGGCGACGGCCCAGCCGTGCGGACGCCGGCCGCGCTCGCAGTCTCGGCGCCGAGCCCGACTCACTGGCGGCGGCGACCCGCGCTGGTCCGCCGAGCAGATGGATCGCCGCCACGGTCCCCTCCGTGTGCTCGTCCACCCGGCGGTCGTGGGCCGCTCCGGCGCCGAGCTTCGACCTGCCGTCGTCCATGAAGGCCGTCGAGGCCCTTCGAAACGGGCGTCTCCATGTCAGAGGAGGAATGGATCCACCCGCCACGCGTAGTGCTCGGGCAGGTGGAAGTCGGCCAAGGGGATCACTTGGCTGGTAGGGGATGTGCTGCGCGACGTGACCTGTCCCAGCCGCTTCTGGCACAGCGCGGTCGGGGGCTGCTGGAAGGCGAGGGTGGTGTAGCCCTGTTTGCTCAGCTCGAAGCAGAGCGCCTTGATCACTCGGTCGGACAGTTGCGAATGGTGGCGGGGTTCGACCAGGTGGATGTAGCGGAGCTCGCAGGTGTCGGGGGTGGGATGGCCGAGAACGGCGCCGATGATGCCGAACAGTTCACGCCGGTGGTCCTGATCGAGGACCAGCAGGAGGCGCTGCTTGCCGGCGCCGGTGTCCTGGAAGATCTGCCGGCGTAGCTCTTCGACGCTGTGCGCGCCGGTCAGCTCGGTCACCAGCGGTTCGTCGTAGTCCTCGTAGTCGCGGACGCGATCAGCCCAGCGCAGGTGGAGGTCCAGGTACTCCTCGTGTACGCACGGCATCATCCACCAGTGCCTACGGGTGCAGCCGGGGTCCCAGTGGTAGGCGTAGTGGATGAGCGAGGCGGCGAGGTCGGGGTGGGCGCCGGCCCAGACATCGTCGAAGACGTAACAGGACCGGTAGCCGATGGAGTCCGTGTGCAGGGCCATCTGCGCGAGATGCTCGCCGACCTGGATGAGGGTCAGCTCGGGCCGGCGACCCTCGTTGAGGGTAAGGGCGCTCAGGTCTTCGAGCGCCGCCTGGTGGGCCTGGTCGTGCGGCTCGGGGAAGTCTCTGGCGTCGCCCGCGAAACGGTTGAGGCGTTCAAGGGCAGGTGCGATGCCGTTTTCGTCCGGGGCTACCAAGGCTCTGAGGTCGAGGAGGTGGCCGGGCCAGACGTCCCGATCGTCAACGGGCCGGCGCAGTGCCGCGCCGAACTCGGGCAGCCGCACACCGGGGAAGACGTAAGTCCGATCCCAGCCCATGGTGTCATGCCTGGCCTCCAGGGATGTGAACAGGACGTAGGTGGCGCCAACATCGCCGGCTGCCGGAGTGGCAAGCTCCACGCAGGGGAAGGGCGCGACGAACGGTACCGGGCCCGGAGCGGCGGCGTCAGGCAACGGCCAGGACGCGTGGAGGGGGTAGGCCCACCGGTCCGGCCGCTCATCGACGTGGGTGTCGTCGACGAAGTAGAACGCCTCCTCCAGAATCATGCCCATGCTGCTGATGCGGATGCTGTGGGCGTCGATGTGCAGTTCGCTGTCGGCCCACAGCTGCATCCGAATCCGGCGGCGTAGTTCGACGATGTCCTCGGGAGGGGCGTCGCCGCATTCCCTCAGCCATTCCAACTTGTGGGGTGCGTCGTTCAGGTCCGCATGTGCGAGGTCGAGGCCATTCGGCTCCCACAAGCGACGAAACCACTCAAAGACCGTGATGCCGGGCACATGCTGGACTCTCTTACACAGCGGCCCGGCTTCCCAGTCGCGATGAACGAAGTACATCAGGCTCCATCGGGTCGTCGACGGCGGACATGCGGACCAGTTCGGCTGGTCGGCGGGCGCCTCGCCGAGCAGCGGCCGTCCAGGGCCGGCGGGTCTTCGCCCACCTCGATCGCCTCCTAGATTGCCAGCCACACTCGAACCGAGCTGATCGTTGATCCTCTCAGCCCCCAAGGGGCCAGAAGTCGAAGGTGAACGCCTCGAGTTCCTCGCGGTGACGGGCGCGCCCGGCTTCCACGAGTTCAAGGGCTCACCTCCTCTCCGTCCAGGATTCGTAGGCGTTGTCGCCAGGGAGTACCCAGACCGCCGCATCGGGCCGCTCGATCTCCTTCAGCAGTTTTACCGCGCCCGTCTTCGGCCAGACCTGGTGGACCGTCACTCCCGTCGCGGTCTTCGATCGCACGACCAGCCGCCCCGCTCGGTCGAAGTCGATGTCGTCGACGTACTGCCCGCGCGGCAGTTTCACACTCACCACGGCACCCGCGCGGCCCGTGCCCAGGTTCAGCATGCGTACCTTGCGGTACTTGCTCCCCTTGCCGACCAGGACGGCAGAGGTGGTGTAATCCCCCGCCAGCGCGCTCGGCGCCAGCCGCGTCTTCAGCCGCAGGCGGGACCGCAGCGCCCGGTCGAACACGACCACGCGCTCCCCGCCCAGCAGCATCCGCTTGCTGTCCGGGCTGAACCCGGCCAGGCCCCACACGTCGGTCTTCCCCGGCAGCCACATGACCTTGCGCTTGCGCAGGTCCGCGAAGACGCCCAGGCCTGGTCCCGAGGTTCCGGTGACCACATAGCTGCCGTCATAGGACACGAACGGCCACTCCTCACCGATGGCGTACGCCATGATGTCCTTGGCGACCACCCGCTCCTTGCCGCGCACGGTCCGCTCCACGAACAGGCCGTCCTTCTTCCGGTAGTAGAAGATGTGCCGCCCGTCCCCGCTGATCAGGAACGGCGCGCGGGACCCCTCGTTGACCGCGTCCTTGGGCGCTACGGCGAGCGCCTCCGGCACCTCCACCACGTTCCCACTGGTCAGCACCACTTCCCAGGTCTGCGTCCACTGCGCGTAGGCGATGGTGGCCGGTGTTTCAGCGGCAGCGGGCTGGGCGGTCGCCGTTAATCCGGTGAGGGTAAGCGCCGCGAGGGACGTACGAAATCGCATGGTTCATGAGATGCCGGCAGCGCGGGAGAAGTTGCGTACGCGGACCAGATCCTGAAGAAGCGCCAACTACGAAGGGTGCCCGTCCAGAGATGGCCGAGGGCTCCGCGCGCGACGGTCAGGCCAGCCCGGCCTCGCGGCGACGGGCTGGCCATCCGGTCGGCTTACGGGGCGCCCTGCTCGGCCGACTGGTCCATGACGAGGATGGTCGCGCCGCCCGGGTCCTTGTAGGTGGCCTGGAAGCCGCCGGGGATCTCCGCGGGCGGCTCGACGACCGCCAGCGTCTCCGAGCGGGCGGCGTGGAAGGCCTGGACGCTGTCGACGACGAACACCGGCGAGACCGGGGCGTTCGGGTCGTGGGTGTCGAGCATGATCTGCGTTCCGCCGTCCGGCAGCGCCAGGGCGACGGTCGAGTCGCCCTCGCGCCACTGCTCGGTGAAACCGAGGCTGTCGCGGTACAGGGCGAGCGAGGCCTTCAGATCAGAGGTCGGGACGAACAGGAACTCGAGCTTCATCGTGAATCCTTCTGATCGTAACTGGATTTGTTCTCAGCATAACGACATTATGGCGGTGTGCGCGAATGGATCCCGGTATCAACCTCCCCCAAGGGCCGACTCGTCCTCGCTGCGGTCAAGGAGTTCGGAGCGCGGCCTTTCGACGAGGTCACGGTCCAGGATCTGGCGGCCGCGGCGAAGGTGACGACAGGCACCATCTACCACCACTTCGGCAACAAGCTCGGGCTTTACACATTCGTGCGGCAGGACGTCGAACGGCGCCTGCTGGATCGGATGGAAGGCGCCATGGCGGCCACGGGAGCGACCTCGGATCACTCAGCGGCGGTGACGTCCGCGATGCTGATCGGGCTGGACTTCGCCGTCGGTGCGAACTTTCTCCGCATCCTGGCGGCCCCTCCCCCAGAAGCAGGCGACGACCGGCTCGCCGAACTGCTCAGCCACGGCACCGCCCCGCCGGCGCCCCTTCTCGGCCGTGTACTCGCGGCAGCCTGGCGCGCCGCCCTGACGGCGATCGCCGAAGGCGCGCAACCGGAGCAAGCCCGCGCCGCCCTCGCCACCATCAGGGTGCACAGACCCGGCAGCGCATGAGGCCCGGCACAGCATCGACCTGGACGCCGCCGAGCGCGAGGCCGACGAGATGAACGCCTACCTATCGCCTGTCGTCATAGACGTCCCTATCATCTCGCCATGGTGTCGAATGCGGTGCCCCGGCTCAGCCGGCGGGCGGTGCTCGTGGCCGCGGGCGGGCTGCTGGCCGGATGCGCCGGGTGCGCCGGGTGCGCCGGGTGCGCCGCGGGTACGGAGGCCGACGAGGTACGGCTGCGCCTGGCGACGGGCCCGGCCGGGGCGGTGTACCGGCGGATCGGCGGCGCGCTGGCCGAGCACGTCTCGCAGCAGGTGCCGGGCGTGACCATGAGCACGGTGCCGAGCGGTGCGTCCACCGACAACATCCGGATGTTGCGCACCGGGGAGGTCCACCTCGGGTTGTCCAGCCTCGACGCGCTCATCACCACCGACGGCGGCGCGCCCCCGGGGCTGTCGGCGGTCTGCCGGCTCTACGACAGTCATCTGCATCTCGTGGTCATGGCCGGATCGCCGATCAGGGCGCTGCGCGACCTCGTGGGCAAGCGGGTCTCCCTGGGTGCGCGTGACTCGGGCACGGAGTTCACCTCGCGGCGGGTGCTGGAGCTGAGCCGGGTCGCGGCGGAGGCGCGGCTCCTGAGCCAGGCGGAGTCGGCGGCGGCCCTGCGGGACGGGGCGATCGACGCGATGTTCTCGCTGACCGGGGTCCCGACTCCGGCGATCACGGAGCTGGCGCTGCAGCACCGGGTGCGGCTGATCCCTCTCGACTCGCAGGTGGACGCGCTCTTCACCGCCTATCCCGGCCCATACAGCCCGGGGACGATCCCGGCGACCGCCTACGCGGGGGTCCCGGCGACGCCCGCTATCGCCGTGCCGAACGTGTTGCTCGTGCGCGACGACGTGGCCGCCGATCTGGTGTACGCCATCGCCGACACGATCTTCACGCACACCCGGGCGATCACCGGGGGCGGGGGCTCCGGTCCCGAGGCGGTGCCGGAGGCGTGGCACATCAACGTGCGTACCGGGATCTCCACCGGCCCGGTGCCCCTGCACCCGGGCGGGGCCGCGTGGTTCCGCGACCGTAAGCACTGACCGGTTGCCGTCTATCCGGCCTCGTCCGGTACGGCGGGCAGCGTGATCACCGTCGCGAAGCCGTACCCCCGGCCGTGGGTGGAACCGTCGGGACGCGGCAGCCCGTCCTCGATGCGCAGCCCGCCCCCGGCCGCGACGACCAGGTCGGCGCAGATCGCCAGGCCCAGCCCGGTTCCCGGGATGTTCTGGTGCCGGGGTGAGCGCCAGAAGCGCCGCAACGCCTGGGACCGTTCGGGCTCGTCCATGCCCTGGCCGTCGTCGCGGACGGCGATCGTGATCACCTCGTCGCGGGCGCGGGCGGAGACTTCCACGAGGCCCGCGTCCGACAGCCGCAGCGCGTTGCTGACCAGCTCGTCCAGGATGCTGCCCAGCCCGCCGGAGGGTTCCAGGACCCGCAGGCCCGGCGGCACGTCGACCGACAGCCGTTGCCCCGCCGTACCCGTCAGTGCCCGCCAGCGCTCCACCCGGGTGGCCAGGACCTCGTCGAGGTCGACGGGCGAAGCCGTACGGATGCTCTCCATGCGGGCGCTGGCCTGCAGCGAGTTGAGCAGGTCCTGTATCGCCTTGGCCTCGTCGACGGCCATGTCGTAGACCAGCCGCCCCTCCGCCCGGAGATACGGCTCGATGCTCTCCACCGCCAGGCGCAGGCTGGTCAGGGGGTTGCGCAGCTGGTGGGAGGCGTCGGAGACGAACGCCCGTTGCCGCCTGACCGCGTTCTCGACCGCGTCCATCATCGTGTTGAACGAGCCGGCGAGGCGCCGCAGCTCCATCGGGCCCGCCTCGGCGTCCGCCCGGATCGTGAGATCGCCCTGGGAGATGCGCGAGCTGGCCGCGTCCAGCTCGCGCACGGGCCGCAGCACCCACGCCGACACCGGCCAGGCGACGGCCACCAGGCCGATGAGCGGCAGCAGTCCGAGTCCGGCCAGCTGGGCCCAGCGGACGAGGATGCGGTGCCTGGTTTTCGACAGGTCCGAAATGGTGACGACCGCGCCGACGACCTCGCTGTCGCGGCCCACCGGCTCGGCGACGACCAGGGCGGCGTCGTCCCACGGCGCCCACTCGCCCGACGGCTCCGAGCGTGTGCCCGCCAGCGCCGCCGTCACGATCCCGGGCAGGGCCGGCTGGGCCCGCGCCGCCTCCAGGTAGGCGCCCGACGGCCCCAGCAGCACCGCGCCCGAGGTGTCGATCACGGCGGCCCGGATGCCGTAGAGCTCGTGGTAGGTGGCGAGTTCCTGCTGCAGCGCCTGCGTCCGGCCCGTCGACAGCGCGGCGTCGGCCAGCGAGGCGAAGCGGCCCGCGTCGTTGAGCCGGTCGACGTAGGTCTCCTGCATCTCCCGCTCGGCCACCGTGACGCTGAGCGGCGCCCCGAGCGCCACGACGAGCAGTACCGCGAGGGGTACCAGGACGACCAGCAGGCGGCGGTGCACGGCGGGTCAGGCCTGGACCCGGTAGCCGACCCCGTGGACCGTCCGGATGGGGACCGCCGGACCGAGTTTGTGGCGGACCGCGGCGATGTGGGTGTCCAGGGTACGGCTGGAGGCCTCCCAGGCCGCGCCCCAGACCTGGTCGAGGATGGTCTCGCGGCTGACCACGTTCGGCGCCCGGCGGGCCAGCAGCAGGAGTAACTCGAACTCCTTGCGGGTCAGCGCCATGGGCACGCCGTCGACGCTCACCTCCCTGGTGCCCAGGACGATCCGCAGCGGGCCCAGTACCAGCGGCTCGTCCGGGTGGCTCAGCGACCGGGCGACCCTGGTGCGCCGCAGGACGGCGTCGATCCTGGCCAGCAGCTCGGGGACCCCGAACGGCTTGACGATGTAGTCGTCCGCGCCTGCGCGCAGCCCGCGTACCCGCTCATGCTCCTCGGAGCGTGCCGTCACCGCGATGACCGCGGTCTCCGGACGGTCGCGCAGCTTGCGGATCACGTCGAGCCCGTCGCCGTCGGGCAGCCCCAGGTCGACGAGGACCACATCGGCCGGATCAGCCTGTACGGCTTCCGCCGCGGTGGCGATCCGGCTGACGTCGAACCCCGACTGAGTCAGTACGGTCACCAGCGCCCGAGCCACGCGGTCGTCATCCTCGATGATGGTGATCCGCATGAAGGCGGATTGTAGGCGTATGTCCGATGCTTGTGTCACCCCCGAATTTCTTGGGATTCTTTTGACACCATCCGCGCTCTCGCCATCCCAGACTTAGGCCGCGCACTACGACACCTGCGCCTGCCCTGCCGAGGAGGCCGCGATATGCCTACGACCAGCACAATACGGATGATCGCCGCGATCTGCGTCCTGTCCCTCACCGCCGCCTGTGGCGCAGGCGGGAGCGCGGGCGGCGGCGGAGGCTACCCGGAGCAGAACATCACCATCGTGGTCCCGTTCAGCGCGGGCGGCCCCACCGACACCGTCACCCGCATGATCGCCGAGCCGATGGCCGCCAAGCTCGGCGCCAAGATCGTCGTCCAGAACGTCGAGGGCGCGGGCGGCACCGTCGGCGCGGACGAGGTCGCCAACGCCAACCCCGACGGCTACACCGTGCTGATGCACCACATCGGCATGTCCACGGCCCCGGCCCTCTACGCCAACCTCGGCTTCAAGCCGCTGGAGAGCTTCGAGATGATCGGCCTGGTCACCGAGGTGCCCATGACGATCGTCGCGAGCAAGAACTTCGCGCCCAAGACGCTGCAGGAACTGGTGACCTACGTGAAGGCGAACGCCGCCAAGGTCACCCTGGCCAACGCCGGCGTCGGGGCCGCCTCCCACCTGTGTGGCCTGCTGTTCCAGACGGCCGCCGGGGTCAAGCTGCAGGAGGTCCCGTACAAGGGCACGGGGCCCGCGCTGACCGACCTGGTCGGGGGCCAGGTCGACTTCATGTGCGACCAGACGACCAACACCAGCGGCCAGATCAAGGCCGGCGAGGTCAAGGCCTACGCGGTCACCACGCCCGAGCGGGTCAAGAGCCTGCCCGACCTGCCCACCACCGCCGAGGCGGGCCTGCCCGGCCTCAAGGTGAGCGTCTGGCACGGCCTGTACGCGCCCAAGGGCACACCACAGGACGTCGTGCAGAAGCTGACGGAGGCGTTGAAGATCGCACTGGCCGACCAGAAGGTCATCGACCAGATGGCCAAGCTCGGCACAGAGCCGGTCAAGGCCGCGGACGCCACCCCGCAGGCGCACCGCGCCAAGCTGCAGGAGCAGCTCGGCATCTGGGCCAAGGTCATCGCCGACGCAGGGGTCAAGGCCTCCTGAGGTGAAGCGCAGCCGATCCTTTCCCGACGTCCTCGCCGGGGGAATCTTCGTCCTGATCGGCGGCGCGTTCGCCGCGGGGTCGCTCGGCTACGAGCTGGGCACCCCGCTGCGGATGGGCCCCGGCGCCTTCCCGCTGCTGGCGGGGTTGATCGTCGCCGCCTTGGGCCTGGCGATCGTCGTCAAGGGCCTGGTGGCGGGCGAGGTGATCGCGTTCGGGCCGATCCCGTGGCGGGCCGTCGCCGCTATCACCGCCGCGCTCGTCTTCTTCGGGCTCACGGTCCGCGGCCTCGGCTTCGTCCCGGCCTCGGCCGTGACCGTCCTGCTGACGACGCTGGCCAGCACCCGCGTACGCCCGCTCACGGCCGTGGCGGTGACGGCCGGGCTGACCGCGGCGGCCACCCTCATCTTCGTCGTCGGACTGCGGCTGCGGATCCCTCTGATCGGCCCGTGGCTGGGAATGTGACATGGACCTCCTCGACAATCTCGCCCTGGGCTTCTCGACCGCCCTGCTGATCCAGAACGTCGTCTACTGCTTCGTCGGCGTCCTGCTCGGCACCGCGGTCGGCGTCCTGCCCGGCATCGGGCCGACGGCGACGGTGGCGATGCTGCTGCCGATCACCTTCAGCTTCGAGCCGGTCACGGCGCTGATCATGCTGGCGGGCATCTACTACGGCGCGCAGTACGGCGGCTCGACCACGGCCATCCTGATCAACCTGCCCGGCGAGTCATCGGCGGCGGTTACCGCCCTCGACGGCCACGAGATGGCCCGCCAGGGCCGGGCGGGCGCGGCGCTGGCGGCGGCCGCGGTCGGCTCCTTCATCGCCGGGACCGTGGCGACCGTGGCGCTGGCCGTCGCAGCCCCTCCCCTGGCCCGCGTCGCGTTGCAGTTCGGGCCCGCCGAGTACTTCTCGCTCGTGCTCCTCGGCCTCGTCGTCTCGATCTCGCTGGCACGCGGCTCGGCGCTGAAGGCCCTGGCGATGATCGCGCTGGGCGTGCTGCTCGGCACGGTCGGGCAGGACATCTACACCGGCACCCCGCGTTTCACCTTCGACCAGCGTGAGCTGTTCGGCGGCATCGACTTCGTATCGGTCGCGGTGGGCATGTTCGGCGTCGCGGAGATCCTGCGCAACCTGGAGAACGAGCACGCCCGCACCGCCATCGCCGCCCGGGTGCGCAACCTCTGGCCCACCCGAGAGGACCGCCGCCGGATCATCGGCCCGATCCTGCGCGGCACCGGGCTCGGCGCCGCGCTCGGCGTGCTCCCCGGCGGCGGTCACGTACTGGCCTCGTTCACCTCATACGCCGTCGAGAAGCGCGTCTCGAAGCGTAGGGAGGAGTTCGGCCACGGCGCGATCGAGGGGGTCGCCGGTCCCGAGTCGGCGAACAACGCCGCGGCCCAGACCTCCTTCATCCCGCTCCTCACCCTCGGCCTGCCCGCGCACCCGGTGATGGCGCTGATGGTCGGCGCGTTCATCGTCCACGGCATCACCCCCGGACCGAACGTCATCACCGACGAGCCGGCGCTGTTCTGGGGCCTGATCGCCTCGATGTGGATCGGCAACGTGCTGCTGGTGCTGCTCAACCTGCCGTTGATCGGCATCTGGGTACGCATGTTGCGCATCCCCTACCAGGTGCTCTTCCCGATGATCATCCTGTTCGCGGCGATCGGGACCTACTCCCTGGGGTTCAACGCCTACGACGTCTACGCGATCGTCTTCTTCGGGCTCCTGGGGTACGTCCTGATCAAGTGCGGCTGCGAGCCGGCGCCGCTGCTGCTCGGGTTCGTGCTCGGCCCGCTGATCGAGGAGAACCTGCGGCGGGCGCTGATCATCTCGCGTGGCGACGCGACCGTCTTCCTGACCCGGCCGATCTCGGCGGTGCTGCTGGGGCTGGCCGTGGCGGCCCTGGTCATCGCGGCGCTCCCGGCGATCCGGCGGCGTCGCGAGATCGTGTTCACCGAGGAGGACTGACCCCATCGCCGGTCCCGCGCGGGCAGGCGCGCGCGACCGCCCAGCCGTCCAGGGCTCAAAGGCCGCCGGATCTCAGGGCTGGACCGGTTGCGCAAGAGCCCGACGGATGTGCCCGTCATCGCGACGGACAGGCCAAGAACGCTCCCGTACCCGCTTGCCTCGTGGACACCCGCCCACCAGAATGTCGTTCTAGAAAGGGGGTCGGACATGAAGGCAGCACGCGTCGCCTGGCGCCGCCTCGAACCGGTGCACGGCATGATCTACTTCGTCCCCGAGGCCCATGACCGCTATGCCGCGCTGGGCCTGAAGGACCGGGCCGGCTACTTCGCCTCCCGCTCGGCGCCGTTCGGGCGGGCCTCCGCCGAGCTGGTCATCGCCACCTTCTACAACTTCAACCCCGACCTGGTACGACGCGCCGTACCGGCAGCATGGGACATCACCACCCCGGACAAGATCCTCGACGCCCGCCGCGAAGCCGCGGCCGCGGCCCTGCACAGGGCCGGAATCCACGAGCAGCCGACCATGCCGGAAACGCTCGCCCTGGCCAAAAGAGCGGCCGAGGCGGCGTGCGAGCATCCGCACGGCCGCCCGCTGTTCGCCGCGCACGCCACGCTGCCCTGGCCGGACGAACCGATCGAGCAGCTCTGGCACGCCCAGACGTTGCTGCGCGAATTCCGCGGCGACGGCCACGTGGCGACCCTGCTCACCGAAGGCATCGGCCCGCTGGAGGCACTGGTCCTGCACGCCGCCAGCGGCACGGTCCCGCCGGTGTTCCTCAAGGTCAGCCGCGCCTGGCCGGAGCAGGAGTGGGCGGCGGCCGAGCAGCGGCTGCGTGAGCGCGGCCTGGTCGAGGGCGAGGAGCTCAGCGAGCAGGGCAGGGCGTTGCGCAAGCACATCGAAGACCGCACAGACGAACTCGCGCTGCCCGCCTACGCCGCGCTGGGCGAGCACGGCTGCGAACGGCTAGCGGAGATCTCCCGGCCCTTGGGCAGAGCCGTGGTGGATCAAGGCCTGCTGAACCTCGGCTGACCGCCGACTCCCGAGCACCCTGTTCCTCCCCTGATCACCTCGGGCAACGGGCCGGACGAACCACCACGGCAGCAGGCCGCCGCGCTGACGGGTCCAGGCGTGCGCGGCCCGCTGCCGACCGGGACAGGGCTGCCCACCAGAGCCGGAGACGCACTGGCCGAACAAGCCCTGCCGGCCTTCTCCGGCGTGCTGATCGCCGCTGCGGCATTCATGTGGCGGCGCGCCCGGCGCCGCCGGTCCGTGGCCGCCGGAAGCTGCGGCTGCGAGGACTTCCGCCGGGACCGGCGAGCCCACCAAGCTGTGGGCCCGCGGCGGAACCAACCTGGCGAACCTCGCCTACCAACCGGCCGTGAACGCGGAACGAGGCGCCCCGCCAAGCGGGTGGTCTACCACTGGCCACGCAGACCCTTTCTCAGAACGCGCTCATGCCCACGGGAACCCCGGCCTCGACGGCCGCACGGATGACCGGCTCGGCGTCGTCCGGACGGCGCCCGCCGTACACCTCGATGAGCTGCAGCTCACCGGCCATGGCGGCGGCCGCCGCGGCGGCGCCGGCGAGGTCGGGGACCCCCAGAAACGTCGTGCGCCCGCCCTCGTCCCGATGCCGCACCACACGGTCGGACTCGGGATCGGCGCCCGGGTGCACGATGAGGAACGCCTCCGCCAGTACCTCGCCCGCCTCGAACCGCGCCTTGTAGTCGGCGACGGACGCCAGCGACTCGAACCCGTAATAGATCGCCCCGACCGGGACACGCTCCCCCAGAACCCGGCGCGCCTCGGCATGCCACACGGCCCCGAACCCGCCGCACAGCTCGAACCGGTCCACACCCTCATCGGCCAGCCGCTTCACCAGACCGGCCAGTTGCCCGGGCTCCGGTACGGCGCGGACTCTGGTCCGGCCGTGCTCGTTCTCGATCACCAGGACGTCGGCCAGCGGGTCGGCGCCCACCTCTTCATAAATGATCACTCGGTTTTCGCTCATGAGTTTAGTCTGCAACCTCAACCAATATCGAGGTCAACCACTCCGACTGGCGGCCTTCGCCGCACGTCACCCCCTTGGGCGGCCTCAAGAACCGCCAGCGCCCGGAGCCGTGCCATGTCTGTCGGTGGCAGCGGCACGTTCGCTCACCGCTGACGGCCCTAGACTCGCAACGGCTTTCTCGGCGATCGCCGCCACGGCACGCTCCTTGGCGAGGCGGGCAAGGGCTTTCGTCGCGATCACGTGGCGCGGGTCGGCTTGGCCCCGGTAGGGATTCGGAAGTTCGCACGACACGATGGCGATCAGCGGGTCGATGATCAACGGATCGTCGAGGTTCGCGAGAGTCGTGACCGCCGCGAGCGCGACTGCACGGTCCTCGTCAAAGGCGAGTGAGGCCAGCCGCACAATCCCGGCGGTCGTGGCGCATCGCGACAGCCGGACAAGTACGGTCGAACCAATCTCAAGAGAATGCAGCAAGGGGCTGGCCCATGGGTCCGGGGACCTCCATGATATGCCCCAGACGGAGGACGGACCGATTACCGAGGAGACGCACTCGATGCACTTCAGGAACCATAATCAACTGCACTGGAATGACGAGCGGCAGGGCTGAGTTGATGATGAACGCTGTCGAAGCGAGTGAGCGATTGATCGAGTTGGTTCGCGGGAACGATGACATAGTGAATCACGCCGACGGTTGTGACGCAGGGGTGATTGCCGCCGCCGAGAGTGCCCTGGATGTGGCTTTTCCTCCCTCGTACCGCCGCCTGGTCGAAGAGTTCGGGACCTGGGACATCGCTGGCGAGGAATTCCTCGGCGTATACCAGACGCCCGCACTAGGGGTAAAACTGTTGGGGTCAGTGGCTGAAACCATAGATACTCGCAGTCAATATGGACTGCCATCTGATCTGATCGTTGTGATGTTCGATGGAATGGGTGGCCTGGTCGTCCTCGACTCCTCTCATGCGAATCAGGAAGGCGAGTTCCCCGTCCTCGTCTGGAATCCCGGAGTTGTAGACCGCAAAAATATGGAGAAGCTCGGGGATGATTTCGGATCCTTTGCGCTCTCTCTGTGTCAGCGGGCCGTAGAGCGCTGGCGGGAGTCTGACTGAATCTGAAGCCGTACGCGAGCGACTTATCCGATGAGCGGTGGGCATTGATCGAGCCGATGCTCACGGCGTGGAGGACCGCCCATCCCTCGGTCAGCGGCCACCAGGGCAGATACGGGTTGTGCGAGATCGTTAACGCGCTGCTGCAACAGAGCAGGACCGGGTGTCAGCGGAACTTGCTGCCCCATGACCTGCCTCCTCGGAGGGCGGTGTTCTACCGCTACGCAGGTGGCGTGAGGATGGCACGGACAAGACCATCCACGACCTGCCGCGCTTTCAGGTGCGGGAGGAAGAAGGGGAGATCAGCCGACCCGAGCCTGGTGGTGCTCGACACCCAAAGCGTGCGTACCGCGACCACGACCGGCAGGGACGCGGCCAAGCAGATGCCCGGCCGCAAGCGCGGGCCGGCCATGGGCATCCTGCGGCACCTTTTGCGCCTCCCAGGTCTATCTGGCCGGGAAGGACCTGCTCGCGGTCCACGCCGTCCCCGGGCACCCATCAAGGAGGCCTGGATCGTGGGCCAGCAACGCGTCGCCTGGAGGGACTTCGGCGATGAAGTGGAATCTGCGGCTGGCCGTGCCAACCGCGGCAGCTGCAGGGCTCTCTCCTGGTGGTAGGCCACGATCACGCGCTGCTGTTGCTATAGCGGTGCGCGGAATGGCGAGCTCAGCTGCTCGGTATGGGGGATCTGGCCGGGGCTTGCAGGTGGCTTCCGCTTATGGCGGGCGGATGAGGCCTCGCTTGGAGGCGGCGGCGACGGCGGCGGTGCGGGAGTCGACGCCGAGTTTGGTGTAGATGCGCACCAGGTGGGTCTTGACGGTGGTCTCGCTGAGGAACATGGCCTTGCTGATCTGCCGGTTGGACAGGCCCGTCGCGACATGGCCGAGAACCTCCAGTTCGCGGGGGGAGAGTGTGGTGTCGGGGGTGCGGACCCGGCCCAGCAGGCGTGAGGCGACGCTCGGTGCCAGGGCGCTGGCTCCGGCGGCCGCCGAGCGGATGGCGGCATGCAGGGCGTCCGATGGGGCGTCTTTCAGCAGGTAGCCGGTCGCGCCCGCCTCGATGGCGGCCACGATGTCGGCGTCGGTGTCGAAGGTGGTCAGCACCAGGACCCGGGGGCCGTTCAGCGCGACGATCTGCCGGGTCGCCTCGCTGCCGTGCATGCCTGGCCCGAGTTGGAGGTCCATCAGCACGACGTCGGGCGCGAGCGTGCGGGCGAGCTCGACGCCTTCTTCCGCGGTGGCGGCCTCGCCGATGAGTTGGAAGTCGGGCTGTCCGGTGAGCATGGCGCGGATGCCGGAGCGGACGACGGGGTGGTCGTCGACCAGGATGAGCCGGATCATGCTCCCTCCCCGCGGGGCAGAGGCAGGGTGGCGACGACGGCTGTGCCGTCCCCGGGAGACGACTCCACGGTCAGGGTGCCCCCGAGGGTGCTCACGCGCTCGCGCATGGCCCGCAGGCCGTATCCGGTGCCCGTCGCCTGTCCGGCGGGATCGCTCGGGTCGAAGCCGTGGCCGTCGTCGTAGACGTCCAGCATGACCATGTCGTCCAGGTAGGTGAGGGTCACGGCGGCATGTTCGGCTCCGGCGTGGCGGCTGACGTTGCCCAGCGCGCCCTGGGCGACGCGCAGCAGCGTGACGTCGTAGTCGGCGGGCAGCGGGAGTGGGGTGCCCGAGACCTCGAAGCGCACCGTGGTGCGGGTGCCGGCCACGGCCGTGTCGCTGATCCTGCGCAGCGCCGCGACCAGCGAGGAGTGTTGAAGGGCGGGCGGGGCCAGGGCCCGCACGAAGTTGCGCGCCTCCTCCAGGTTCTCCTTCGCCGCCGCCTCCGCCTCGATGATGCGGTGCTCCGCCTCCTCCGGATCGTTGGCGAGGTCGCGGCGGGCGGCGCGCAGCAGCAGGATGATGCTGGACATGCCCTGCGCGAGGGTGTCGTGGATGTCGCGGGCCAGGCGTTCGCGTTCGGCCAGGCGGGCGGCGTCGCTCTCCGCCTCGACCAGTTTGCCGCGGGTACGGACCAGGTCGTCGATGAGCAGGCGGCGTTCCTCACTCTCGGCGTAGAGCGCCTTGTAGACCATCGCCATGAGGGTGGCCACGGCGGCGCCGATCGTCGGCCCGATGATCTGCGCGGGACTCAGCCGGCCCGCATGCCAGGCGGCCGCCACGATGGCGGCGATGGTCAGCACCGCCACCCCGGGCAACGCCACGCTCAGTGGTAGAAGGTGGAGGTAGGCGAAGAAGAGCGGGAAGGCCAGCCAGACGAACTGCGGCGCGGCAACGGCCAGCGCCGCCCACCCGAGTGTGATCACCCCCAGCCAAAGGCGTCCCAGCCGCAGGTGCGTCCGCCCGCCGTAGTGCGGCAACCGCCCTTCGATGAGGATGCCGGCCGCGTACAGGACGCCGAGCAGTGTCCCCCCGATCGCCGGCAGGGCCTGACCCTGCCGAGCGACGCCGAGCACCGCGATCACCAGGAGAATCGCGAAGGTGCCGTGGATCGCCCAGCGAAGCAGCCGCAGAGCGGGCGGGAACAGATAGTCAGACATTTCTCACTCAGCGTACGCAGTGGCGATCGCCTGCCGCGTCGTTCAAAAGAAGTATTCCGGACCGACCGAGTGCACGATGTGCGGGAACCCCGGTGACCAGCAGGCTGCGGCAGTCAGATTCCACTTCGTCCGCAATGGGGGCGCGCCGTGTTCGTGGCGCTCAGAGACCTGCGCTTCGCCAAGGGACGGTTCGCCCTGATGGGCACCGTTGTCTTTCTCATCACCCTCCTGGTCACCATGCTGTCCGGCCTGACCGCCGGGCTGGCGCAGGAGAACATCTCGGCGGTGGAGAACCTGCCCGCCGATCACCTCGTCTTCGACAGCGGTGAGGAGCCCGCCTTCGCCGACAGCGGCATCACCGACGCCACGTGGCGGGACTGGCAGCACGTGCCGGGCGTCACCGCCGAGCGGCTCGGCGTCTCCATGTCGAGGCTCGCCTACGGCGACGATCAGAGCGCGGGGGTGGCCCTGTTCGGCGTCAAGCCCGGCGGCGAACTCGCCGCCGGGCGTCCGGTGGACACCGGCAAGGTCGTCCTGTCCGCAGCGCTCGCAGCAGACAGCGGGCTGAAGGCCGGCGACATCGTACAGATCTCCGGCAAGGACTTCGCCGTCGCCGCGACCGGGGGCGAGGCCTCCTACAGCCACGCCCCGCTCGCCTGGATCAGCATCGGCGACTGGGAACGGATGGGCCGCCAGACCGGCGCCGACACGGTGGCCACCGTCCTGGCTCTTCGTACCAGCGGCGCCCCTGACCTGGCCGCGGCCGACACCAAGCTCGCCACCACGACGGTCGCGCTGGCACAGGCGCCCGCCGCGATCGGCTCCTTCTCCTCCGAGAACGGCTCGCTCCAGCTCATGCGCGGCTTCCTGTTCGCGATCTCGGCCCTGGTCATCGGCGCGTTCTTCACCGTGTGGACGATCCAGCGGCGCGGCGACGTCGCCGTCCTGAAGGCGCTCGGCGCGAGCTCCGGCTACCTGCTGCGCGACGCGCTCGCCCAGGCCGTCATCGTACTGCTGGCCGGGGCGGGCATCGGCGGCGCGCTCGGCGCGGCCCTCGGCGCGCTCGCCGAGGGCACCGTCCCGTTCGTGCTGTCGGTGACCACCACCGTCGTACCGGTGGCGGCGATGATCCTGCTCGGCGCCGCCGGCGCCGCGCTGGCCATCCGCAAGATCACCTCCGTCGACCCGCTGATCGCCCTGGGAGCCTCCCGATGACCCTCGAACTCACCGACATCGTCCTGACCTACCCCGACGGGGACCACACACTGACCGCGCTCGACCACGTCAGCCTGACCGTCGGACCCGGCGAGTTCGCCGCCGTCGTGGGCCCGTCCGGATCGGGCAAGTCCAGCCTGCTCGCCGTCGCCGCCACCCTCATCACCCCCGCCTCCGGCACCGTCACCATCGCCGGCCAGGACCTCTCCCAAGCCGGACAGGCCCAACGCACCAAGGTGCGCCGCGACCACATCGGAATCGTGTTCCAGCAGCCGAACCTGCTGCCCTCCCTCACCGCGCTCGATCAACTCCTGGTCATGGCGCACCTGGCCGGACAATCCCCCCGCGCTGCCGGCGTACGGGCCCGGGAACTGCTCCTGGCCATGCACCTCACGGGCAAGGAGCACAAGCGCCCGCACCAGCTCTCCGGCGGCGAACGGCAGCGCGTCAACATCGCCCGCGCGCTGATGAACGCGCCCGATGTCCTCCTGGTCGACGAGCCCACCAGCGCGCTCGACCACCACCGCGGCGAGCAGATCGTCTCGCTGCTGGCCGAGCTCACCAAGCGCAACAACCTCGCCACCATCATGGTCACGCACGACCTGGCCACTCTGGCGATGGTCGACACCGCCTTGACCATGACCGACGGCAAACTCACCGAGGAAGCAGTACCGGTCCCCTGACCGCGGCCCATCCGGCGGCGAGCTTCCCAAGCCCTGGTAGTACCCGCAACGAGTCGCCGGGTGCGGCGGCGTCTACCGTGCCGACCGCCGGAGCCCACGGCGGACGGCCAGCTCGTATGCGGACATCGGCAGGTCGGGGCGCGGCTCGGCCTCCACCAGCTCGCGCATGACGACGGACACCAGCATCCAGTCGTTGCGAACTATCGACTTCGCCCTCACCGCACCAAGCAAACGCCTTCCCCTTCATCCAACGGGGTTTCACCCCTGGCCCGATGAGGCGTGTGCGTCGCGCTTGTGAATCGCTCTTAAGATCACTCGCATGCGCACCATTTACGTTGTCACTCATCCGGAGGCGACGCACCACGTCGAAGGGGTCGTCGGCGGCTGGCATGATTCGGAGCTGACGCCAGCGGGCCTCCGCGCGGCGGCCTCCATTGCCCAGGTGCTGCGGGCCGAGGTTCCGGACGGCGTCGATGTGGAGCTGTTCTCCTCGGATCTGCGGCGCACCCGGCAAACGGCCGAGAAGGTTGCCGAACTGTTCGGCGTGAAACCGATCCTGGATCGCAGGCTGCGGGAGAAGTCCTACGGAGAGGCGGGGGGAAGGCCACAGGAGTGGCTGGACCAGCGATTCGTCCCGCCGCCGGCTGTCGGGGAGCGGTTGGAACATGACGAGGGTGTGGAGGGCGCCGAGACCAAGGCGGCGTGGGCGCAGCGCATCTACGCGGCCATGGACGAGGTCGTGCAGCGCCCCTGCGAACACCAGATCATCGTGACGCACGGTGGCTCCCTGACACTCGTCGTGGCTTCGTGGATCAAGATGCCGATCAAGGCGGTCGGCCATGCCAGTTTCCGGGCGCCATCCGGCAGCATCACCACGCTGCGCGAAGACGACTTCTTCCATAACCGCCAGGTCGTCAGCCTCGGTGACACCCGCCATCTCGACCCCGCCAAAGATGGCTGACCTCAACCAGGCCCCCTTCGACGGCCAGTGATGGGCTCCCGCTGAGCACAAGCTTTCTTGGTTCAGGCGCCTGTATCCGTTGCCCCAGACGAGATGCCCCGCCTGGCCAACTTCCGGGATCGCCTGGCAGAAGCCAAGGAGCATGGGCGGCTCGGCGAAGTCGTCGCGAGCGAGGCCAGCCCCATCGCCGCCGACCAGAAACTGGCCAGATGCAGCACCTGATGTTCGTCCGGAGCCTTCGCGCGAGGAGTTCATGCGGGCCAGCCCCCGCCGGCCCAAGCATGGCGGGCCGTTCGACTTGTCCGACCCGGCCACTTGGTCCGCGACCGCGGTCACCACCGTGACCGACATCAGCCACTACGGCAAAGCCGCCCGGCTGGGCGGGCAGCCCCTACGGCCGGCGCGGCACCCACACCTACGCCCAAGTCCAACCTGAGCTGGTAGCGCAGGCTCTTGTCGAGGTCACCAAACAGGGGGTGGTCACGAGTCTCGATGAGGGAGGTGGGCCACTCATCCTCATTCTCGCCCGGTCACAAGCATGATCGCTTACGTCGGTTCCAACGGAAATCGCAGGTAGCCTGGCACGGCGGGCACGTTGACCTGGCAGAACGCCGCGCGAAGCGTCAGGCCCCCCGCCCCCACCTCTCGACCGACTGGAGACCTGTGTTCAAGGCAACCGGCAGACGATCAGTGGTGCTCGCCACCCTCATGGCCACCGGGCTCGCACTGACCACCGCGACCACGGCCGCGGCGAGCACCGGCCGCCCCGCGATCATCGGTGGAAAGGCCGCGACGGAGACCTACTCGTTCATGGTCTCGTTCCAGCTGCGGAAACTACCCGAGCACCACTGCGGCGGTTCCCTCATCGCCCCGGACTGGGTCGTCACCGCCGCCCACTGCAAGGGACTCATGAAGCCCGGCAGGACGCAGGTGCGGATCGGCTCACTCGAGCGTGACACAGGCGGAACTCGCACCAGCGTCAAGCGCGTCATCAACCATCCCAACCAGGACAAGCCTGGCATGCGCGGGGAACCCAAGGACGACATCCTGCTGGTCCAGCTGGATCGGCCGGTAGACCTCGAGCCCATCCGCATCGCCGACGGCCCAGGCCGGGTAGGCGAGCCGAGCCGCGTCATCGGCTGGGGCATGACCTGCGACGACTCCGACGATCCGACCTGCTCGAACGGTGCACGGCAGTTGCAGGAACTCGACACCGTACGCGTACCCGACACCCGGTGCTCTTCCCTCAACCGAGGCGAGGAGCTGTGCACCGGTGAGCTCAACGGGCGTGCTGCCAGCGCCTGCAACGGCGACTCAGGTGGTCCACAGATCCGCAAGGTCGGCGGCCGGTGGGAGCTGGTCGGAGCCACCTCGCGCGACGGCGACGACCTGGCGGACCGCACGAACGGCGACGCCGGCTGCTCCACCAACCCCAGAGGCGGGCCAGGAGTCGGCATCTGGACCGACGTGACCCACTACCGTTCCTGGATCACCGACACCATCAGGGCACACAGCGCCTCCTGACCATTGCGGTCAGGCGCCGATGGCGTAGGGGCTGGTAGTGGAAAGCCCTCCGCCCAGCCACGCCCCATACCCCAAAGAAACCGCCTGACCGCTGGCCATCCGGGTGGCATGGTGGCCGATATCCGGTGTCGCGGCAGTGCCTCACCTGCTAGAACCCTGGCATGGATGATCGTGGCATCGTCGTGGCTGGCGCCGGCATCATCGGGGCGTCATTGGCGTACCACCTGGCCGGGCGCGGCCGACCCGTCACGTTGATCGATGCAGGCCTGCCGGGTTCGGGCGTCACCCGCGCTTCTTTCGCCTGGATCGGACGATCGGTCGCCGGCGACTCGCCCTCGGCGCCGCTGCGCTCCCTCGCGCTGGAGGAGTACCGGCGGCTGGAGACGGAGCTTCCCGAACTGTCGGTCCGCTGGTCGGGTTCACTCAGCTGGGACGGCTTCGACGAGACCCCGGGACCGCGCACGGAGGATGTCGCAGCGCTGGAACCGCACCTGCTCGATCCCCCGGCCGTGGCCGTTCACCGCCCGGAAGATGCGGCGTTCGACCCCGTCGCGGTGACCGATCTCCTGGTCGCCGCCGCACGCGACCGGGGCGCGCGGTTGCTGACGGGGGTACTGGCGACTGCCCTCGACCACCAGGCGGGCACGGTGAGCGGTATCCGGACGACCGCCGGAGACATTCCCGCTGAGACCGTCGTCTTGGCCGCCGGTACCGGCACGGTTGCCCTGTGCTCCGGGATCGGCATCACCCTGCCCATCGAGCCGTCGCCCGCCGTCCTCGTCCGGTTGCGCGCAGCACCGGGCCTGGTCCGAACGATCGTCGCGACGCCGTCGCTGGAGGTCCGGCAGCTCGACGACGGTACGGTCCTGGCCCCCATGGCCTACAGCGGCGAGACGGACCAGGCCGCGCTGCTCGAGACCGCCGAGCGTGTCCGCGACCGGTTCGCCGCTTCCTTCGCCGGAGCCGCCGGCACGAAGGTTGCCTCCGTCGAGATCGGCTGGCGCCCGATGCCTGCCGACGGGGAACCGGTCATCGGCCGGCCTGGCGGCACCCGGGGTCTGTACGTCACCGTGATGCACTCGGCGATCACCCTGGCCGCCGCCACCGGCCGCCTCGCCGCTACCGAAATCCTCACCGGCTCACCAGCCCCCGAGCTCGCCGGCCGCCGGCCAGACCGGTTCCACTGACTCCCTCAGCGACAACCTGGCCGTGCGAATATTGCGCCCTGGCGGCCACCTGGCACCTCATCGGCTCCCTCGCCTTACCCCATGAGCGGCAAACCGACTGGCGAGAGACCCTGGCGACCTAGAAAGGGCCGCGGACCCACGCACACAGCCCTGCGATTTCGGACCTCCCTACCAGGTTCCCGCTCTGACCAGGCCGCACTCATAGGCGAACACCACCGCCTGGACACGATCGCGCAACCCCAGCTTGGCCAGAATGCGGCTCACATGCCCCTTGACCGTTCCCTCGGTGAGGAAGAGCCGGCCGGCGATCTCGGCGTTGGACAGCCCGCGGGCGATCAGTTCGAGCACCTCCCGTTCCCGCTCGGTCAAGCTGCGCAGTTCAAGGTCGGAACGAGGCAGAGGGTCCGCGTTCGTGCCGATGTGGCGTTCGATGAGGCGCTTGGTCACGGCGGGCGCCACGATGGCGTCGCCTCGCGCGACCGCACGTATCGCCGAGAGCAGGTCGGGGGCGAGGGTGTCCTTGAGGATGAAGCCGCTGGCGCCGGCCCGCAGCGCCGCGTAGACGTACTCGTCGAGGTCGAAGGTGGTCAGGATGAGGATGCGCGGCTGATCGAAGCGGGCGCGGACCAGGTTTGTGGCTTCGACGCCGTCGACGTCGGGCATCCGGATGTCCATCAGCACCACGTCCGGCCTGGTCTCGGCGACCAGTGGCACCACGTGGCCGCCGTCGGCCGCCTCGCCGACGACGGACATGTCCTCGGCGTTGTCCAGGATCATCCGCAGGCCGGCGCGGAGCAGCGCCTGATCGTCGACGAGGAGCACTCTTATCATGCCGGGCCTCCGTCAAAAGGCAGTCGAGCGTGTACGGCGAAGCCGTCCGGGCCGGGTCCGGCGCTGATCGAGCCGCCCAGCACCCACACGCGCTCGCGCATCCCGCGCAGCCCGTTGCCCGCGTTCCCCGGCTGCCGGGCGGTCAGGCCGTCGTCGCTCACCACGACGATCAGTTCGCGTTCGCCGTAGGTGAGGTCCACGCGCGCCCGCGCGCCGTGCCCGGCATGCTTCATCGTGTTGGTCAGCGCCTCCTGGACGATCCGATATCCCGCGAGGTCGACCGCGGTCGGCAGCGGCTTCGGCGAGCCGCTGACGTGCAGTTCGACGGGGGTGCCGGACGCGCGTACCTTGTCGACGAGGTGAGGTAGCCGGACAAGTCCTGCGACGGGGTGCGTCGAGGGCGGTCCGGTGGCGGCCAGGACATGCCGCATGTCGGCCAGCGAGGCGCGGCCCGTCTCGACGATCGTGTCAAGGGCGGCGATCGTGTCCTGCGGGCGCCTGGCGAACGCGGCCGCGCCGCCTTGCGCCTGCATGACGATCACCGACAGGCCGTGGGCGACCACGTCGTGCAGTTCACGGGTGATCCGGCCGCGCTCGGCGGCCGCGGACAGGGCCGCCTGCTGGTCGCGCTCGCGTTCGAGGTCATGGGCGCGCGCGGTGAGCTCGTCCAGGTAGTCGCGGCGGTGGCGGGCTCCCGCTCCCATCGCCCATGCGGCCACCAGCACGGGGAGAAGGATGGGGAACCCGCCCCAGTCCGTCGGCCCGATCGGCGGCCGGTCCTGCTCGTCGGGAGCCGGCACGGCCTGCGGCTTGCCGAGTGGCAGCCGCACGACGAGTTCGGCCTCGGCTCCGGGCGACTCGCCGACGGACCAGCCGTCCAGCCGGCCATCCAGCGCCACGTACGCCGACCATCCCGTCGCCACGAGCAACGTGGCGCCGGACAGGGCGAGCGACAACGTGCGGCGACGAAGCTGCGCGACGGCGTGGAGCGTGATCGGGACGGCCAGGTCCGCCGGCGTCGGCCCGGCGATCACGGCCATGTGCGCCACGGTCGCGAGGCAGGCGGCGGCAAGCGCGGTGACCGGCCATCGGCGGCGGACCGCCACGGCCACCACGCAGACCGCGGTCGCGGTCCACCAGATCGTCAGCGCGGCGGGCCACTCCCCGTCCACCGGCAAGCCGGCGCCTCTGCGCACGCTGGTGCCCGCATCGTTCAGCACGATCGTGGCGATCAGCAGGGCAACGGCCAGGCCGCCATCCTGGATCGCCGGCTTGCGCAGAAGAGTGTCCATACCGTCGCGAGCCTAGGAGCTGAGACGTAGGGCGCCCATATGCCGCAAGTCAGGGTTCAGATCATGACCGTGGTCAGATGCGCGACCGGCGCGGCTCCTTCCAGCCTTGGCGCATGAACCTACGCTCACTCCTCGCGGCGGCCCTCGTGCCCCTGGTCACCCTTGGCTGCGCGGGAACGCCGGCCCCGGCCGTAGCGGCGCCGTGCGCGCCCGCCCCCATGGGCGAGTCACCACCGCTCAGCCCGACCACCACCGGCACGCTCGCCCAGGCCTACCACTGCATCCTCGCCAAGTACGCCGGCGGCCCCGTCCTGAACCATCAGGTGCTGCTGACCGCGGCCTTCGCCGGGCTCACCCAGGAGCTCCAGCGCCGGGGCAAGGACCAGCCGGACGCCATGCTGCCCCCGCTGGCCGGCGACCGTACCGCCGACTGGACGGCCTTCAGCACCGTCTACCAGCGGATCGCCGACAGGCTGCCCAGCGACCCCGACCTGCGCCAAGCCCTCGCGGCGGCCACGATGAGGGCCATGGTCTCCGCCCTCCACGACAACCACGCCGCCTGGGTACGCGAGGAACCCGGCCCGGCTCCGGTAAAGGAGAAGGGTGGGATGATCGAGTTCGGCACGGGCATCGCCGGCCACTCACCAGCCGAGGACGATCCGGCCGGCGCGCCACCGCTGTTCATCACCATGGTGCGAACCGGGAGTCCTGCCGCCCGGCTCGGCGTGCGGCCCGGCGACGTCATCCGCACCGTCAACGGAACCCCGGCGCTGACGGACGGGATCCTGCCGCGTCAGACGGTGAACGTCCTCATCGGCGATCCGGCCACGAAGGCCCCGGTACGGCTGACGCTGCACCGGCCCGCCACCGGCCGCACCTGGTCCGTGACGATCAAGCCCGCCGCCTACGAGGGATCGCCGCTGGGCTTCTCCAAGCGGCTGAAGGACGGCGTCGCCTACGTCAAACTGGCCGGCTTCCTCCCCGGCGGCGAGAAAAGGGTCTTCGACGACATCGCACGCATGCGCGACGAAGGCCCGCTGCGCGGCGTCGTCCTCGACCTGCGCGGGAACGGCGGCGGCTTCCCCGGCACAGCCGTCAAACTGGTGAGCGCCTTCGCCCACGGCAAGACCATCGGCTACCTGTGCGACGCGAGGAACACCTGTCAGCCCAAGGTCACCGACGACACGGTCCCCTTGCTGAACCTGCCGCTCGTCGTCCTGACCGACCGGGGCTGCGCGTCGGCATGCGACGCCTTCAGCGCCGCGGTCAAGGACCTCGGCCTGGGCACGCTCGTCGGCACCCGCACGGCGGGAATCGTCTCCGGTCCTGCCGGCGGCTTCCTCCTCGACGACGGCAGCGTTCTGGAACTGCCCATGCGGTACGGCCTCGGCCCGAACAAGGAGATCATCAACACGATCGGCGTCCCACCGGACCACCACGCCCCTCTCACCGCAAGGGACCTCTCCAACGGCCGCGACCCCGGCCTCACCAAGGCGCTCAGCTTGCTGCCCTGACAGCGACCTGATCCCGTGGCCGATGCCGGCCGGCACCACGTTGATCCCGTACTAAAGTAGGGCCGCTCCAGCTCTTAGTGCGCTGTCCGCCGATGCCCCGCTCCGGGTCGAATCAGTGGCATGGCCCTTTCCACTCGCGCTCTCCTGCGCTGCGGCAGTCTCGGAGTACCCGCCTTCCTCGTCCTGTTTCACGCCGACATGCTGACCCGTAGCGGTTTCGACATCCTCGTGCACGGCCCGAGCCAGTTGATGACCGGAGACCGGGGATGGCTGCAGATCGGCAACTTCGTCGTCACCGGGCTGCTGCTGATCGCCTTCGCCGCCGGGGTCCGCCGCACGCTGCCCGCCTCCCGCTGGGCTCCCGGGCTCATCGCCGCGTACGGCGTCGCCATGATCTGCACCGGTGTCTTCGTCACCGATCCCCAGAAGGGCTACCCGCCCGGAACACCACAGGACGCCCTTCCCGACGTCACCTTTCCGGCGAGCTGGCACGAACAGTTGCACACGGTGTCGGTCTTCACGCTGTACCTCGCGGCGACCGCCGCCTGCTGCGTGCTGGCCCGCACCTTCGCCCAGAGACCTGGAGGACGGCCCTGGGCGCTGGCCATGCTCGGCTTCGCCGTGGCCGCACCCGGCGTCCTGGTGACCGGCACACTGATCATGCCGCACTCCTCGATCGACTGGGTGTTCTCCCGCCTGGTCATCCCGCTCGGCTGGTGCTGGGCGTGGCTGGCGGCGCTGTACCTGCTCCGCCAGGCCGCACGCAGCGCCGCACCCGAGCCGACGCCAACCCGCTAACCCATGGTGATCGTCCTGCATCACCGCCGCACCAAAGAGGCGCACCACGGGACGACACAGGCCGCGCTCGGATGACCGCGAGCTGGTCCTTGTCGTCGTCAGTGCGGTGGCCGGCTAGTTGACGGTGACGAAGCCGGTGCCGGGGCGGTAGTTGGGCGACTGGTGCCTGAAGTAGGTGTTGTACACCTCGCAGTAGCGCCCGCCCTTGGCCAGCAGTGTGGAGTGATCGCCCTGCTCCACGATCCGGCCGTGGTCGAGCACGATGATCCTGTCCACGTGCTCGATCGTCGACAACCGGTGCGCGATCACGATGGAGGTCCGGCCGGCCAGCACGGTGTCGAGCCCGTCCTGGATCTGCGCCTCGGTCAGCGGGTCGACGCTGGCCGTCGCCTCGTCCAGGACGACGATCGCGGGGTTCTGGATGAGGAGCCTGGCCAGGGCCACGAGCTGGCGCTGGCCCATGGACAGGGATCTGCCGTGTTCGCCGACGTCGCTGGCCAGGCCGTCGGGCAGCGTCTCGATCCAGTCGCCGCCTCCCACACCGATGGCCGCCTCCAGCACCTCCTCGTCCGTGGCCTCTGGGCGCGGATAGCGGATGTTGTCGGCGACCGTACCGCTGAACAGGAACGGCAGTTGCGGCACCGCCCCGATCTGCCGGCGGTAGGCCGGGAGGTCGAGCGTCCTGATGTCGCGGCCGTCGATGAGGAGGGTGCCGTCCTGGAACTCGTAGAAGCGGGTGATGAGCTTGCTCAGCGTGGACTTGCCCGCCCCCGTGTGGCCGACCAGCGCCACGGTCTGCCCGGCCTCGATCGTGAGGCTGAAGTCCTGAAGGACCGGGACCTCGGCGGAGTAGCCGAAGCTCACGTCACTGAACTCGATCCGCCCCGCCAGCCTGCCGACCGGCTGCGCGTCGGTCTGTACCACTCGCGGGGGCGCGTCGATCAGTGCGAACACCCGCTCGGCCGCCGTCAGGCCCTGCTGGAACTGTGACCAGAAGGCGGCGATCGAGGTCAGCGGGAACCAGAAGAACGCGATGGCCTGCAGGAACAGATACCAGTCACCGGCCGACAACCCGCCGTCCACCACCGACCTGCCGCCGACCAGGACCAGCCCCACCTCTGCCAGTCCGGCGATGAGGAACAGCAGCGGAAAGATGCTGGAGAAGACGAAGCCCTGCCGCAGGTTCACCGCGTAGCTCTGCTCGTTGATCGGGCGGAACTCGTCGTAGACCCGCTGCTCCTGGCGGAAGTTCTTGGCGACGGCGATCCCGCCCATGGTCTCGTTGAGGTTGGCGTTGACCCGGCTCATCGAGCGCTGGGCCCGGCGCGTGGTGGTGCGCGCGATCCGCCGGAACTGCAGCGCGCACAGGATCACGATCGGCGCGATGACCAGCGTCAGCAGGGCGAGCGGAGCGCTGCGCGTGAACAGCAGCGCGGTGACGAAGCCGACGACCAGCACCTGGCTGAGCAGGTCCATGCTGAGGCCGACGACGTTGGCGAAGTCGTCGGTGTCGGAGGTGACCCGGCTGACGATCCGCCCGGACGGGTTCTCGTCGTAGAACGACATGTCCCGCTCCAGGACCGCGTCGAAGGCGTCCTCGCGCAGGTTGAGCACCACGTCGCCGGTGGCCTTGGCGTTGAACCACTGCCGGACGAAGCTGAACGCCCAGCCGAGGGCGCCCGCGAGCAGGATGCCTCCGGCCAGTGCCCAGATGTTGCCGCCCGCGACGATCCTGTCGATGCCCGAACTGATCATCAGAGGTACGGCCGCCTGTGCCGCGGAGCCGAGCACGACCATCAGGGCGACCAGGAGCATCGCCCATCGTTTGGGCCAGAAGTAGCGCAGGATACGGCGGAGCAGGTCGCGGTCGCTGTAGGCGCGGTCGTAGTCTTCGGCCTCCAGGCCGTCCATCAGGAAACCCATCTAGACGGGCACCTCCACCTCGTCGTAGTGGGAGAAGATCCGGCGATAGAGCGGGCTTCGGCCGAGCAGCTCGTGGTGGGTGCCGAAGTCGACCGCCTCGCCCCGCCGGAGCAGCAGGACCTTGTCGGCCCAGCGGATCTGGGCGAGCCGGTGCGTGATCAGCAGCGTGGTCCGGCCGGACTGGATGCGTTCGATCGCCTGCTGGATCAGGTCCTCGGTGCCGGAGTCGATGGCGCTGGTCGAGTCGTCGAGGATCAGGATGGCCGGGTCGGTGAGCAGGGCGCGGGCGATGGCCAGGCGCTGGCGCTGGCCGCCGGACAGCGTGACGCCGCGCTCGCCGATCACGGTGTCGTAGCCGTCCTCGAGCTCGGCGATGAACTCCGCGGCCTGCGCGTCGGCCGCCGCGGCCTCGATGGCCTCGCGGCTGGCCTGCTGGCCCAGGCCGAAGGCGATGTTCTCGGCCACCGGACGGGAGAACAGCACGATGTCCTGCTCGATGGTGGAGATCTGCGAGCGCAGCGAGTCGAGGTTCCAGTCGCGCACGTCGACGCCGTCGACCTGGATCCTCCCGGAGTCGACGTCGAAGGTCCTGGAGACGAGCTTGGTCAGCGTGCTCTTGCCCGAGCCGGTTTCGCCGACGATGGCCACCGTTTCGCCGGGCCGTACCGTGAAGGACAGGTTTTTCAGGACCTGTGCGCCCGCGTAACCGAACGAGACGTCCTCGAACACGACCTCGCCGCGCATCGCAGCCGTGTGGCCGTCGGCGTGCTGGTCGAGCTCCGTCTCGGCGTTCATGATCTCCAGGATGCGGCGCGCGCCCACCAAGCCCAGCTGGACCAGTGAGAACGTGAACGTCGACACGTTCGTCGGGAAGTGCAGCAGGCCCATCAGGCCCATGAACGCGATCAGCTGGCCGAGGGTGAGGTCACCTGTGGAGTGCAGGTGGACGCCGTGCCACAGGGCCCCCGCCATGGCCACGGCGAGCAGCAGGGTCGGCAGGTAGCGGGCGCGGACCAGGCCCTCGCGGACGAACAGGTCGCGGTAGGTCCGGGCGTTGCGCCGGAACCTGAGCCGCTCGCCGCCTTCCTGCGCGGTCACCTTGATGACCTCCATGCCGCGCACGGCCTCGCTCAGCCCGGCGTTCAGCGTGCCGAACCTCTCGCGCATCCCGGTCGCGACCGGGTTGAGCTGCCGCATGTAGTGCCACAGCGCGAAGCCGAAGGCGACCATGAAGATCGCGGGCACGAGCAGCAGCCGCGGGTCGATGAACGCGATGAACACCAGCGGGATGACGGCCTGGGCACCGGAGTCGACGATCATGTCGAGGCCGGGCGCGACCAGCATGCGCAGTTGCCTGATGTCGTTGGCCGCGCGGGCCATCAGATCGCCGACGCGCTGGCGGTTGTGGAAGGTCTGACTCTTGCCGAGCAGGCTCACGTACAGCTCGTCGCGGGTGTCGCGGTTGAGCCGGTTGGCGAGCAGTTCGCTGCTCAGGCGGGCGCAGAAGTCGAGCAGGCCGCGCACCGCGACGACGCCCAGCAGCACCAGGGCGATCGGGAGCACGTCCTGCCGGGCGAGGACGGCGTCGAAGGCGTCACCGACCAGGCCGGGGATGGCCGCGTTGAGCACCACCATCGCGACCGCTCCGACCAGGGACCCGGTCAGGTACAGCGGCTGGCGGCGCAGGTGCGACCAGATCCAGCGGGCCGGGCCCCGCCGATCATGGCGCGCCCCTGGGACCGTGAACTCCGCCCGTGTTGTCACGCTGTTCCCTTCGCCAAGCACGCCGGCGACTGTTGTATCAAATTCGACCGACAGTTCGGAATCGGTTATCCGGGCACCGGATCGGGATTCGGCCCGCACGGGAACGGCCGACGCCCACTGTTCCCGGCCGCGGCGCAGGGCGCTCGAGATCAGCCCGGTGCCGATGTGCCCGGTCAGGGACAGCCTCCGCTGCTCAGAGCCGGGGCAACACCTGCCGGAGCGGGCCGGTCTCCCCGACGAGACACCGGTGCACGAGCGCCGGGCGGCCTGTGGCTGCGCCGCCTGTACGGAGAACTGAGCAGGGGCGCGGGATCAGGTGGTGGTCGGAGTGGAGGTGAGAGTGGGAGTCAGGGGCGGGGAGGTGGTGGGGGATTCCTCGCCCGGCCCCTCCTGGGGGATCGTGGTGATGCTGGTCGAGGGCACCGGGCAGTCCCGCTTGGCCGCGTTCCCCCGCTTGCGGCCCGCCGGGTTCACGCAGTCGTCGTCCTCCGACGGCTCAGGGAGGAACGTTCCCGGGGGTGGGCTGCCCGAGGAGTGGCGGTGGGACGACGGGGTCGGGACGGCGCTGGGGCTGAGGGTGCGGGTCAGCGTGACGGCCGGGCTGGACGGGGGTGTGGTGATCGGGGCCGGTACTCCGGAGGCCGGGCCGGTGGAGGGGCGCACGGTGGAGCCCGCCGACCCGTGCGGCTGCACGATCGGGAGGTCGGGAATGACGGAACTGCCGGAGAAGCCGAGGCTGCCCTGGTTCCCCGCGGCCACGACGGTGATCGCCGCGATCGAGACCGTGGCCAGTGCCGCGAAGCTGGCGTGGGACAAGTGGGCCCCGGCCCGGGCCCGGCGGCGTTTGGGGGTCTCGCCGGTGGGGGGCGGCGCGAGCCGTACCCTGCCTGCTCCCGGAGGGTAGGGCACGGGCGTCCAGAGCTCGTCCAGGACGTCACCCACGGCGGCGCGCAGGTCCCAGGGGTCGCCGACGCCGCCCGCGGCGAGCAGCGCGCGCAGCAGGTCGGCGGCGCGGGGGCGGTCGGCGGGCTCCTTGGCCAGGGCCGCCTCCACCGCGGGCCGCAGCATGGCGGGGACGGCGTCCAGGCGGGGCGGTTCCAGCAGGATGCGGCGGGTGAGCACGTCGGTCTCGCCGCGGCCGAACGGGTGGTGGGCGGTCGCGGCGAAGGCGACCAGGCAACCCCATGAGAAGACGTCCGACGCCGGTACGGCCGCGCCCCCCGTCAGCCGTTCGGGCGCCACCCACCCGGGACTGCCCATGACCTGCCCGGCCTGCGTGTGGGCGGCGAGGGTGTCGACGTCGCGGGCGATGCCGAAGTCGATGACGCGCGGCCCCTTCGTGGACAGCAGCACGTTGCCCGGCTTCAGGTCCCGGTGGACGAAACCGGCGTCGTGCACCGCGACGAGCGCGGCGGCCACGCCGAGGGCGACGCCGTACGCCAGATCGGGGGTGAGCGGCCCGCGGGCCACGACGACCTGCGAGAGCGCGGGCCCCGGGATGTACTCGGTGACGAGGTAGGGCCGGTCGCGGTCGGTGCCGTCCTCGACGACGGCGGCGGTGCAGAACGGCACCACCCGCCGCGAGAACGCGACCTCCTCGGCGAACCGCGCCCGCAGCGTCTGGTCGCCCAGGTGCGTCGCGTGCGGGGTCTTGAGCGCGACGAGCCCGCCGCGGGGGTGTTCGGCGAGGTAGACGACGCCCATGCCGCCCGTGCCAAGCCGGCCCAGGAGAAGGTATCGGCCGATGATGACCGGGTCGCCCACCGTCAGCGGTCGCACGCCTGGAGGCATGTCGCTCGCACCACGCGCCATCCGGATCTCGCCTCTCCTGTCTGGGACCTGGCAAGCACACTGTGGCCCCATCGGGCGGAGGGTTTCCGCATGGTTTTCCCAAGGGGTATCGCGCGTAAGGCGGGTGTTACCTTTCGGTTAGTAAGGGGTGTGACTGGACGGCCTGAAGTGGCGTTTTACGACGACAGCTCCTTGGCCTCCTCGGCCTCGACCGCCTGGTTCCAGTCTCGCTTGACCGCCCGCCAGCCCTCGTCGTCGACGCCGAGCCGCCAGTAGCCGGAGATCGACAACCGCTCCAGGGGTACGCCGCGCTCGACCCGCAGGTGGCGCCGGAGCTCCTTGACGAAACCGGCCTCGCCGTGGACGAACGCGTGCACGTCGCCCTCGGGGAACTCCAGCCCCCGCACCGCCTCGACCAGCAGTTGCCCGACCGGCCGCCCGCCGCGGTAGAGCCAGGTGACCGGGCGCTCCATCTTCTGCTCCTCGACCGGCCCGTCGATCTCGACGAACACGTGCGCCACGGCGTCCTCCGGCAACGCCTCCAGGGCGGCGGCGATCGCGGGCAGCGCGCTCTCGTCGCCGACGAGCAGGTGCCAGGCGGCGGCCGGGTCGGGGGTGTAGCCGCCGCCGGGGCCGAGCATGTAGAGGGTGTCGCCGGGCTTGGCGCCGGCCGCCCAGGGACCGGCCAGTCCCTCGTCGCCGTGGTGCACGAAGTCGATCGTCAGCTCCAGCGTGTCGGGGTCCCAGGCGCGCACGGTGTAGGTGCGCAGCCTCGGCCAGTGCTCGCGGGGCATCTCCTCACGACAGGTCTGCACGCTGAACGGCTCCGGATACTCCACGCCCTCATGGCGGAAGACGAGCTTCACGTAGTGGTCGGTCAGCCCGGAGGTGGCGAAGCCGCGCAGGCTCTCCCCGCCCACCACCACGCGGATCATGTGCGGCGTCAGCTGCTCGGTCCGCAGCACGGTCGCCTTGTGCTCGCTCTTCGACATCCGGGCCCCATTCCCCCTCGGGAGCTTAGTTAGGTATACCTAACCTACACCCCGCGCCAGGAGCGATGGGCCGTCAGGCGGCATCTTCGAGGAAAGTCCGCCCCCGCACGTCGGCCAGGAACGCCGCCATGTGGCGGAACGCCAGCCGGGCCTCCGGCAGCACGTCGGCCAGGATGGGGAAGACGTGCGGCATCCGGGGCCACTCCTCGTAGCGCACCGGCACGCCCGCCCGGCGGGCCCTGACCGCGACCCGGCGGGCCTCGTCGCGCAGCACTTCGGTGGAGCCGGTGACGATCATCAGCGGGGGCAGGCCGGTGTAGTCGCCGTTCACCGGGGAGACGAGCGGATCGCGCGGGTCGAGCCCGGCCGTCCAGTACCGGGCCAGCCAGCGCACCCGCCCGGCGGGCAGCATCGGGTCCTGCCAGCGGTTGGCGCGGCGCGGCACGTCGGTCAGGTCGGCCCACGGCGACAGGCACAGGGCCGCCTCGGGCAGGGGCAGGCCGCGGTCGCGCAGGGCCAGCAGGGTGGCCAGGCAGAGGTGGCCGCCGGCGGAGTCCCCCGCCAGCAGGATGTCGGACGGCGCGTGGCCGCGGGCCAGCAGGCAGGAGTACGCGTCCAGGGCGTCGGCCAGCGACTCCGCCAGCCGGTGCACCGGCCCCTGCCGGTAGTCGAGGGCGAGCACCGGGCGGCGCGCCACGACCGACAGCCGCCAGGTGAGAGGCCGGTGGGTACGCGGCGAGCAGGAGAAGTAGCCGCCGCCGTGGAAGTAGAGCAGCACCTTGCGCTCGTCCAGGCCCTCACCGGCGCGGATCCACTCGCCGCCGCAGTCGCTGAACCGGGCGGGGACGATGCCGACATGGCCCGGCGGGGCCATCGGCAGCAGGCGCGACAGCGTGCCCAGCCGGGCGGCGGCGTCGAGCGCGAGCGGGTGGCGCAGCAGCAGGCTGGACGCGGGCTTCAGCGTGCCGCGCAGCAGGCCGTTGAGCGTGCGGGCCTGCCAGCTCATGGGGTAATCGGGATAGACGTCCCTGTCGATGCGCATACAAGGCCTCCGATATATCCCCTTCCCTTCTGGAACATCGCTCTACCCACCAGTAAGTATCAACTCGCTTACGCGGATATTTCGGGGCGCCCGCTCAAAAACCCGTTGCCACCACAGGCCCGGCGGCGCATAATGCATGGCTTGCCCGGCATACCCGTGCGCACCCCCGCGCACGGGCCGTTGTCGTGCCCTCACTCTCCGGAGGTGCACACCATTCTCCTCTACGCCCGGCTCGTCCGGTACGGCTTCCGCAAACACGCCACCTATGTAGCGGCAGCACTGGCCGGCGCCTTCACCAACAGCGTCTTCGGCATCCTGCGCGCCTACGTCCTCATCGCCCTGTGGCAGGCCAGGCCCGGTCTGGCCGGCTACGACGTGCTCGACGCCGTCACGTTCTGCTTCATCACGCAGGCCTTCATCGGCCCGATGCAGCTGTTCGGCGGCGGCCTGACCATCCCCGAACGCATCCGCAGCGGCGACATCGCCCTCGACCTGGTCCGGCCCGCCTCCCTGCAACTGTGCTCGCTGGCGGAGGACCTGGGGCGGGCGGGCTACCTGTTCGTCGTGCGGGGCCTGCCGCCGACGATCCTCGGCGCCCTGTTGTTCGGCATCACCGCGCCGGACAACGCGGGCGCCTTCCTGGTCAGCTTCACGCTCGGCGTGGTGGTCAGCTTCGGCTGGCGCTACCTGGTGGCGCTGTCGGTGTGCTGGCTGCTCGACGACCGCGGCACCCTGGCCGTCTCCCTGGTGCTGACCACGTTCTTCAGCGGCATGATGCTGCCGCTGGGCATCTTCCCCGGCTTCCTCGGCGACCTGGCCGCGGCGCTGCCGTGGGCGGCCATGGTCCAGATTCCCATGGACGTCTACCTGGGCAAGACCGACGTCTGGCAGGCGCTCGGCGTCCAGGTGCTCTGGGTCGCGGTGATGCTCGGGCTGGGCGCGCTCGGCACCCGCCTGATCCGCCACCGGGTGGTGATCCAGGGTGGTTAGAACCTACGTGCTGCTGGCCTGGACCTGGACGCGCGCCGCGGCCGCGTACCCGGTCTCCTTCACGATCATGACGGCGCTCGGCTTCCTGGTCGCCGGGCTCGACGTGGCCGCCATCCTGGTGATCTTCTCCAACACCACCACGCTGGCCGGCTTCACCCGCGACCAGGTTCTCTTCCTGTACGGCACCTCCAACGTGGCCTTCGCGCTCTGCGACATGCTGGTCAGCAACCTCGACCGGATCAGCATGCACGTGAAGGCCGGCACGTTCGACACCATGCTGATCCGCCCGGTCAGCACCTGGATCCAGACGGCCACCGACCGCTTCCTGATCACCCGGATCGGCCGGGTGCTCCAGGCGCTGCTCGTGCTCGGCTACGCCGTGACCGCGCTCGACCTGCCCTGGTCGCGGCTGTGGATGGTGCCGATCATGATCGGGTGCGGGTTCGTCATCTTCTCCGCGCTCTGGACCCTGGCCGGGGCACTGCAGTTCGTGCTGACCGACGCGCCGGAGGTGTCCAGCGCGTTCACCTACGGCAGCGGGCAGCTCACCCAGTACCCGTTCGCGATCTACGGCAGGGAACTGGTGCGCGGGGTGACGTACGTACTGCCGCTGGCCTTCGTCAACTGGCAGCCCGGCCTGTACGTCCTCGGCCTGCCCGATCCCTTCGGCACGCCGGAGTTCATGCGCTTCCTGGGACCCGTCGCGGCCCTCGTCCTCGCCCTGCTGGCCGGGCTGGCCTGGCGCCAGGGCATCCGAAGCTACCGATCCACCGGGAGTTGACCATGATCGAGCTGGACCGGGCCGGGCGTTCCTTCAAGGTGAAGAGGAACGTCGTGCATGCCGTACACGATCTGTCCTTCACCGTGGCGCCGGGTGAGTTCGTCGGCTACCTCGGCCCCAACGGCGCGGGCAAGTCCACCACCATCAAGATGCTCTGCGGCATCCTCACCCCCACCTCGGGCACGGTACGCGTGGCCGGGCTCGACCCCTCGCGCAGGCGCACGGCCGTGGCCCGGCGCATCGGCGTGGTCTTCGGCCAGCGCACGACGCTGTGGTGGGATCTGCCGCTCAAGGACAGTTTTGAACTGATCCGGCTCCTTTACAAAGTAGATCGCAAGGACTTCCGGGTCCGGCTGGACGAGCTCGTCGAGACGCTCGACCTGAGCGGGTTCATGAAGACTCCGGTGCGCCAGCTCAGCCTGGGCCAGCGCATGCGCGGCGACCTGACCGCCGCGCTCCTGCACGCGCCCGAGGTGCTGGTGCTCGACGAGCCCACCATCGGCCTGGACGTCGTCAGCAAGAACAGCATCCGCGCCTTCCTCCAGCGCGTGAACGCCGAGCGGGGCACCACCGTGCTGCTCACCACCCACGACCTCGGCGACATCGAACGGCTGTGCAAGCGGGTCATGGTGATCGACCACGGCAGGATGCAGTTCGACGGCACGCTGGACGAGCTGATGGCGGGCGAGAACTCCCTGGAGGAGGTCGTCACCCGCCTCTACACCGCGGGCGCTCAGTAGTAGGAGCTCTCCTGCGTCTGCTCGTACTCCTCGTCCATGTCGTCGTAGCGGCGGGCCCAGCGGGAGGGGATCAGCACGGGGATGAACATCGCGACGCCGAGCAGGGCGTAGAAGCCCGAGGTCAGCATCGCCTTGTTGCCCGCGCCCGCCTCGGTGAGCAGCCAGTGCATGGTGGGCTGGTCGGGGATGAGCGACAGCGCGCGTACCGCGTCGAGGGCGTAGACCACCGTCCACGCCAGAAGCACCAGGGACGGGACGAACGTGGCCAGGGGCGAGACCCGCCCCGCCACCACCAGCCCGACCACCAGCCCGACGGCCGCCATGGCCCCGAGCGCGATCCACAACCGCTGCCCGCTCACCGGCGTGCCCATGCCGGCGACGAACGCCTGCTGGACTGCCCATCCTCCGCCTACGAGCACGGCGGCTGTCACCACCAGGCCGAGAAGTAAGCCAGCAAAGTGCCGCAACGTCATCACCTCATGTCAACGCGATCGGCACAGACCCTAGCGACAAAAGCCACAAATCAGCCAGGCATTGGTCACCTTGGGACTACCACAACCACTGCCCCGTGAGAGCATGAGGCAACCCATGCGCGCCCAACTCCCGCTCCGGCTCACCCGCTCGGCCGCCTTCGCCGCGGTCGGCGTGGGACTCGCTGCGCTCGCCCACACCATGGCCGGCGGCGCCGCCCCCACCCCGGGTTTCTTCTGCCTGAGCCTCGCGGCGGTCATGGCGCTGGGCACGGTCCTGTCCGGCCGCGAACGCACCCCGGCCACCATCAACACCGTCCTGATCGCCACCCAGCTCGCCCTGCACACCGCCTTCGGCTACGCGTCCGGCCCCGCGGTCCTCTCCCCGCTGACCGACCCCGAGCACGGCCTCGGCCAGAACACCGGCATGCTCCTCACGCACCTCATCGCCACCCTGCTCACGGGCTGGTGGCTGGCGCGCGGCGAGGGCGCGCTGTGGTCGCTCCTGCGCCGCCTGGGCCGCCGCCTGGTGCTGCTGCTCGTGTGCGTCGTTCCTGCCCGGGTACGGCAGGCCGCCTTCTTCACCTCCCGCCGCGTACCGGTCTGCCCGGCCGTCACGCTCACCGTCAGCAGGCGCGGTCCTCCACTTCCCGCCTGACCATCTGACACCCCTTTCATCCCCTTTCCCTGACAGCGAAGTGGAGACTTCCGCATGTCCTTCCTCCGACGTGCCGCGACCGTGCTCGCCGCCGCCTCAGCCCTCACCCTCGGCCTGGCCGCCCCGGCCCTGGCCCACGTCACCATCAACCCGGGCACCGCCGAGCAGGGCGGGTTCACCAAGGTCGCCTTCCGCGTACCGAACGAGCGCGACGACGCCGGCACCACCAAGATCGAGGTCGCCTTCCCGACCGACCACCCGCTCGCCTTCGTCAGCGTCAAGCCCGTGCCCGGCTGGACCGTCAAGGTCACGGAGAGCAAGCTGCCCCAGCCGGTGAAGACGGAGTTCGGCGACCTGGAAGAGGCCGTCACCAAGGTCGAGTGGTCAGGCGGCAAGATCAACCCGGGCGAGTTCCAGGAGTTCGAGGTCTCGATGGGCCAGCTCCCGAAGGACGTCGACCAGCTGATCTTCCCCACCACCCAGACCTACTCGGGCGGTGAGGTGGTCAAGTGGTCCGACGCCCCCAAGTCCGACGGCACCGAGGCAGAGCACCCGGCCCCCGTCCTGAAGCTGACCCCCGCGACAGCCGACGCCCACGGCACCCCCTCAGCCCCGGCCACCACCGCCCCGGCCGCCAAGCCGTCACTGACCCCGGTAGCGGCCTCGTCCTCTGCCTCCGACAACACCGCCCGCCTGCTGGGCGGCGCCGGCCTGGCAGTAGGCGTCATCGGCCTGGTAGTAGCCGCCCTGGCCCTCCGCCGCCGCCCCTCCTAACCCACCCCGGAAAACCCGGAAAACCCGGAAAACCAGACCCCCGGAACCCACCCTCCAGAGCCCACCACCCCTGGGCCCGACCCCCAAGGCCCGGGCCCAGGACCGAACCCCCAAGCGTTGGGACCCCAACACCCCAAAGACCCCCTGCCTGAACACCTCCCGGTAGCGCACCCCCGGAACGCCCGCCGAAGTCGGGGCACCGCCGCCGCACCCACACCCACACCCACGCTTGTCAGCGCCGCAACGGCGAGACGCGTCACGGTCGAGCCCGGCGCAACACGAACGGCGCCCAGCCCGGCCCCACCCCGTGCGGACCCGCACGCGTGGTTACGGCGGATGGCCACGCCACGGTCCCCGGTCAGCGAAGGGCCGTGACGGTGGGTGCCACGTCCGACGTGAGAAGCGATCCCCCCGACCTGCGCGAGCCCACGTCGGCGGGTGGCGCCCACCTGGCCCGCCGTAAAGGAAAAAAGCTATGAAGATATATCCTTGCCAGAAAACCTCGCCCAGGCGATGGAGAGGAACAGGGCGATGTACGCGGTGAAGGCCAGCAGCCCGCCCGACATGTCGCCGATGGGATCGCGCAACGCCCCGTCGAACCCCGACCAATGCGTCGGCAGCAGGTACGGCGCCAGCCAGTCCAGCTGCGGAAACGCCCGCAGCACCTGCGTGACGATGATCAGCACCAGCGTGGCCGCGATGGCCCCGATCGACACCTCCGTCAGCGTCGACAGCGCCAGCGCGACGGCGGCCAGCGCCGCCATCCCCGCGCTCACGTACCCGACGGTGACGAGGATGCGCAGCAACCCGTCCGCGAAGCTCACGGTCGTCCCCGACAGCAGCGTCACCGGCCCGACAGGGAACAACGCCACCCCCACCACCAGCGCCGACACCGCCACGGCGGCGGTCACGGCGACGGCGAAGATGACCGCGTTGAGGTATTTGACCGCCAGCAGCCGTCCCCGCCCGGCCGGCGCGGCCAGCAGGTAGCGCAGGGTCCCGGCCCCGGCCTCGCCCGCGATCGAGTCACCGGCGACGACCGCGACCGCGATCGGCATCAGCAACGGCACCAGCGCCGACAACGCCACGAACGTCAGCATGAGGCTGTTCCCCGCCGTGGCCGCCAGCAGCGCGCCCATGCCGCCGTCGGCGTCCTCGGTGCCGATGCTCTTCAGCACGATGCCGATGATCACCGGCACCAGCGCGAGCACGCCGAGCATGATGAGGTTGCGCGGACGCCGGAACGTCAGCCCGAGCTCAGAACGCAGCAACCGCCAGAACGCCACCACCCCGCCGGACGGCGCGGGCTCGGACAGCACGGACGGCTCGGGCTCCGGCGGCGCGGCGGCGCGTTCGGCGCTGCGCCGTGTCTCGCTCACCGGCACCAGTCCCGGCGTCCGGCGAGCGCCGGTCTGGGTGTCAGCCGTCGACATCGAACCCCTCCCCCGTCAGTCCCACGAACACGTCCTCCAGGCTCGTGCGCACCACCGACAGCCCGCGTACGGCCACGCCCGCCACGACCAGTTCCGCGTTGATCCGCTCCGGCGCCTGCCCGCCGAGTTCCGCGGTCACGTCGGAGCCCACGCGCACGTCGGGCAGGTCGAGCGCGGTCAGCACCCGTGCGGCCGTTTCCAGGTCGGGGGTGTCGATCCTGATCCGGGCGGCGCGCCCGCCGCTGAGCGAGGCGATGGTGCCCTGGGCGACGAGCCGCCCGGCGCTCATGATCCCGGCGTGGGTGCACATCTGCTCGACCTCGGCCAGCAGGTGCGAGGAGACGAACACGGTCGTGCCCTCGGCGGCGACGTCCTTGACCAGGGCGCGTACCTCGCGGGTGCCCTGCGGGTCGAGTCCGTTCGTGGGCTCGTCGAGCACCAGCAGCAGCCGGGGCCGCAGCAGCGCGGCGGCGATGGCCAGGCGCTGGCGCATGCCCAGCGAGTACGCCCGGTAGCGCTTGCCCGCGGCCGCGGCGAGACCGACCCGCTCCAGGGCCTGCGCGGCCCGCGTCCTGGCGGTCCTGGGCGGCGCGCTCGGGTCGGCGGCGTCGAAGCGCAGCAGATTCGCCTCGCCCGACAGGTACGGATAGAAGGCCGGCCCCTCCACCAACGCCCCCACCGTGGTCAGGGGCGGCATCGTGAAGGTGCCCTCCGTGGGCGCGATCAGCCCGAGCAGCATGCGGATCGTGGTCGTCTTGCCCGAGCCGTTCGGCCCGAGGAAGCCGTAGACGGACCCGCGCGGCACGTCCAGGTCGATCGCGTCCACCGCGACCTGGCCGCCGCGAAAGCGCTTGGTCAGGCCACTGGTGGTGATGGCGGCGGGCGGGGCCGCCCCGGAGGGCGCCCCCGCTTCCAACATGACCTCGGATGTCACTGGCCTGCGACCTTGACGAGCTCGTCAGGGGTGACCGCGCCGGCCAGCAGGCGGCCGTCGTCGGTCAGCAGGGCGGTGACCAGCTTGGTCTTGATCATCTTGCCGGAGCCCCATGCGCCGCTCACCGGGGTCGCCTGGTCGAGGATGAGCTTCGCGGTCTGGGCCTCGCGCGAGTTCGCGTCCTGCCCGTCCTGCTTGAACGGCAGCACCGCCACGCTCGTCCAGCCCTTGCCGATCACCTTGAGCTGCTCGGCGGCCTTCTCGGCCTCCTTGTCGTGGCCGGCCGGCGGCTCGCTCAGCTGGCCGAAATCCTTCTCCTCCACCTTGGCGCCCGCGGGCGGGGTGAAGGCGAAGTTCTCCTCGGCCGGCGGGCTGAACGTCACCTGCGTGAACCCGACCTGGAAAGCCGGTTCCGCCGAGCCCTTGGCGAACACCTGCACCTGCAGCGGCTGGTAGTTCTCGCCGTCCAGGGCCAGGCGCACCTCCTTCACCAGCGAGCTCTGCGCCTTGGGCGTCAGCACCAGCTGGTAGACGGAACGGCCGGCGACCTCGGCGGTGTTCGTCACCGAGACGCCCGTGTCCTCGTTGACCCGGTCCAGGAACGTCTCGGCGACCTGCTGCGGCGTCAGGTCCGTCGGGCTCGGCGTCGCAAGCGGCTCCTTCCGCTGCTCGGACTTGGCGGGCAGCTTCACCTTGGTCGCGGTGTTCGTGCCGCTGTCCCAGTACCAGGTCTGGTCGCCGTTGACGATCAGGTTGGTCTCACTCATCTGGCCGGGCAGGGCGATCCTCAGCCGGTCCTGCGCGCCGTACCAGACCTTGACCTCGTGCGAACCGGACAACAACGCCAGCGGCGAGGCCGCACCACCCTGGGCGGGCAGCGCGGGCAGGCCGAGCGAAGCCGTCTGCTGGACCGTGCCCGACATCGGCGGCGGCCCACCCGCCTTCTTGACCGCCGCGGCGGCATCGGCCAGCAACTGCTCGGCCGTACGTTCGGGCAGGACGGGCTCGCCGCTGACGGCGGCGATCACGGGACCGGCGCCGACCGCCGCCCCGATCACGGCGGCGGCCGCGATCGGGACCCCCCACCTCACGATCGTTCCTCTGCGCATCTCACTCCTTCACGGTATGCGGATGTTCCCACCGTGGTGCATCGGTCCTTAGGTGATCCTGAGAGCGTCTGAGAGCCCTCTCAGCTCCCCCCGGCCCGTTGTTGCGGTCTCCCGCCCTATCCGTTACGGCGAAGCCGCCGCCCACGCCACCCGCCGACGTGTGTCGGCGCAGGTCGGGGGGATCGCTTCTCACGTCGGACAACTCCCCGCCACAACGGCCCCCTTACCCAGCCACCCCGGCCCAGGCCGGCCTCCGCACACCTTGCGCCGACCTCCACCGCACCCCGTCCCGCCGCACCGGCGCCCATAAGCGTCGGGGTGCGCGGGAGCGTCGAGACCGCCCAAAGCGCTCGCCGACCATCCCGGAACGCCGCGCCCTCGGACGCCGCGCCCCCAAGCACCGCGTGCCCCGGACACCGCGTGCCCAGGCCGGGCGCCGCGCGTCTTGCGCCGGGCTGCGCCGTGCCCCGTCCCTCCGTACCGGCGCTCTTCAAGCGTTGGGGGTGTCCGTGGCGCGGGGCACCGCTTCAGGGGGCTGGCTGCGTGCGGAGACGGCTTGACCGGGGGTGCGTGGGGTGGGTGGGCTGAGAGGGTTCTCAGGCGGGGGTGCCTACACTCCAGGGCATGAGGGTTCTGGTCGTCGAGGATGAGCGGCGTATGGCGGCGGCGCTGCAGCGTGGTCTGCAGGCGGAGGGGTTCGCCGTGGATCTGGCCCACGACGGCGAGGAAGGGCTGCACCTGGCCCGCAACGGCGAGTACGACGTGGTCGTCCTGGACATCATGCTGCCCCGCCTGTCCGGCTACAACGTCTGCAAGCACCTGCGCGCCGAGGAGAACTGGGTGCCGATCCTGATGTTGTCGGCCAAGGACGGCGAGTACGACATGGCCGACGGTCTCGATCTCGGGGCCGATGACTATCTGACCAAGCCGTTCTCCTACGTGGTGCTGGTCGCGCGGCTCAGGGCGCTGCTCAGGCGGGACGCGGGCCGGCGGCCGGCCGTTCTGACCGCCGGGGATCTGTCGCTGGACCCGGCCCGGCGGCGGGTGGAGCGTGGCGAGTCGCAGGTCGAGCTGACGCCGCGGGAGTTCGCGCTGCTGGAGTACCTGCTGCGGCGGCGGGACGAGGTCGTGTCGAAGTCGGAGATCCTGGAGCACGTCTGGGACACCTTCGACACCGACCCGAACGTCGTCGAGGTCTATGTCGGCTATCTCCGCCGCAAGATCGACGCCCCGTTCGGCAGGAACGCGCTGCAGACCGTGCGCGGCGCGGGCTACCGCCTGGCCGGCGACGGTGGCTGACTCGCCGCTGGCCTGGTGGCGGCGGCAGGGGCTGCGGTTCCGGCTGACCATGGTGGCCGCCGCGGTGCTGGCGCTGGCGCTGGCGATCTCGGCGTCGGTGCTGCTCAGCGTGCTGCAGCGGGCGCTGCTCGGCACGGTGGAGGACTCGTTGCGCCAGCAGGCGCAGACGGTGCGGGTCAAGGCCGACAACGAGACGCTGACCAGCCCGATCGTCACCCATGACGGGACGATCGTGCAGGTTCTGGAGCGCGACGGCCGGATCGCGAACGTCACCTACGGCGCCGACCGGCTGGTCCCGCTGCTGGACGCTCCGGCCAGGCAGCGTGCGCTCAAGGGCGAGGCGCTCTATCTGGACGGCCGGCCGTACGCGATCCCCGGGCCTCTGCACGTCGTGGCGGTGAGCGCGGACCGGGGCCGCACGGTGCTGGCGGCGCGCCCGATCGGCGAGATCGTCCAGAGCCTGGGTGTGGCCGGGAAGGTGCTGTTCGTGGGCACGCCCGCGCTGGTGGTGCTGCTGGCCGCGGCGAGCTGGCTGATCATCGGCAGGACGCTTCGGCCGATCGCCGCGCTGCGCAGGGGCGCCGCCGACATCACCCACACCGCCCGCTCGCGCCGCCTGCCGGTGCCGCAGGCCCGCGACGAGGTGCACGCGCTGGCGCTCACGCTCAACGACATGCTGGCCCGCCTGGAGGAGGCGGAGAAGCGCCAGCGCTCGCTGGTCTCCGACGCCTCCCACGAGCTGCGCAGCCCACTGGCCAGCATCCGCCTGCAGCTGGAGGTGGCGCTGGGCCATCCGGAGGGCGCCGACTGGCAGGAGACGGCCGAGGGCGTGCTGGAGGACACGTTGCGCCTGTCGCGCCTGGCCGAGGACCTGCTCGCGCTGGCCCGCCTCGACGAGCGCGGCGGCCGTCCGGCCCGCCGCGAGCCGGTCGGCCTCGACGAGGTGGTACGGCGCTGCGTCGAGCGCTACGGCGAGGCCCACCTGGTGGCCTGCGACCCGGTCCTGGTGACCGGCGACGCCCTCGACCTGACCAGGGTGCTGACGAACCTGCTGGACAACGCCGTCCGCCATGCCGCATCCAAGGTGGAGGTGGCGCTGACGGCCGACGGCGTGCTGACCGTGACCGACGACGGCCCCGGCATCCCGCCGGAGGACCGCGAGCGCGTCTTCGACCGCTTCACCCGGCTGGACTCGGGCCGGGGCCGCGACGAGGGCGGTGCGGGGCTGGGACTGGCCATCGTGCGGGAGACGGTGCACGCGCACGACGGCCGCGTGTACCTGGAGGACGCGCTGCCCGGCCTGCGCGTGGTGGTGGAGCTCCCCGCCGCCCGCAAAAACCCGGAGAAGCCTGCAAAAGCGCATAAAGCGGATCGATAGCGCCTTCCCCTACGCTCCCCCGGACGGACGCGCGCCGTCCGCGATCAACGAACGTGAAGGAAACACCATGCGCAACATCCTTATCGCCCTGGGCCTGGCCGCGGCTCTCGCGGGCGGCACCGTGGCGGTCGCCTCCACCGCGGCGGCCAAGCCGGTCACCGGCTGCGAGGGCAAGCCGCTGTGCGACGACGACGACATGCACTGGCCCAACCCGATCGGCTCGCCCACTCCCAAGACCTGACCGGTCAGCGCGCGCGGGCGAGGGCCTCGGCGGCCTTCGCCCGCCATGGTTCGGCGCCGATCTCCTCGAACAACGCGTACGCCTCCTGAAGGTGTGACTCGGCGGCCCGTTCGCCGCCCTCCATCATCAGCAGCCCGAGGTTCAGCCGGATCCGGCCGGAGATGAGCCGCTCCCCCAGCCGCTCGGCGAGGTCCAGCGCCGCCGCCAGCGTCCCCTTGGCCTGGTCGGGCTGGCCGAGCGCGATCCTGGCCTCGGCGATGCCCTGCATGACGTAGGCCTCGCCGATCCGGTCGCGGACGTCGCGCACGATCACGGCCGCCGCCTCGAACGCCTCCAGGGCCCGCCGGCCCTCGCCCTTCAGCAGCGCGAGGCGGCCGATGGAGTTGAGTGCCTGGGCCTCGCCGCGTGGCACGCCCTCCTCCCGGAAGATCTCCAGCGCCTGCTCCAGCAGGGGGCTGCCCTCGTCGAGCGTGCCCCGTTCCAGGTGGATGACGGCCAGGTTGACCAGCGCGTGGGCCTCGGCGGCCCGGTCGCCGACGGCGCGCAGCAGGGGCAGGGCCTGTTCGTAGCGCTCCCTGGCGGCGGCGATGTCGCCGCGCATCCGCTCGACCATCGCCATGTTCCGCAGGGCCAGGGCGCGGCCGTGGGTCTCGCCGATCTCGTCGAACAGGTCGAGCGCCTCGGTCAGCATGGGGTGGGCCTCGCCGTACCTCTGCTGGAAGACGGCGAGTGAGCTCAGCGAGTAGACCATCGCGCCCTCGCCGCGGATGTTGCCCGCCTCGCGGCAGGCCTTGAGCGCGAGTTCGCTGACCGCGCGCCACTCGTCGAAGTAGCCGTGGGTCTCGAACAGGGTGATCGCGGTCATCGCGATGCTCCAGCACAGCTCGTCCAGGCCGTGCGCGGCGGCCTGGCGCACGAGCGCGAGCAGCGTGGCGCGCTCGCCGTCGAGCCAGGTCAGCGGGTCGTCGCCGATGAGCGCGTCGGCCAGCGTGGGCGCGAAGGGACCGGATCCCGCCTTGCCGCGCAGGAGCGTGAAGTGGCCGCCGTAGTAGCGCTCGTGGGCGCGCTCGCTGAGGCGGACGAAGGCGGAGCAGGCACGCTCCAGGGTGGCCAGCCGCTGCTCGCGGCGTTCCTCGGTCTGCGCGCGCTCGCCGGCGAAGGCGCGTACGAGATCGTGGATGGCGTAGTGGCCGCCTCGGACGGTCAGCAGGGACGCGCCGACGAGCTCGTCGAGTGCCTGCTCGGCGTCGCCGTCGAGCAGCGCGCCGGCCATCCAGGCGGTCGTCTGCGGGCTGTCGAGCAGTCCGATCCGCCGGAAGAGGGTACGCGCCCGCGCGGACAGGCCCCGGTAGGACACCTCCAGGCTGGCCCGGACCTCCAGGTCGCCGTGGCTGAGCACGTCGAGCATGGTACGTGAGTCGCTGAGCAGGCCGACCAGGGTCTCGATCGTCCACTGGGGGCGCACGGCCAGCCGGGCGCCGGCGATGCGCAGCGCCAGGGGCAGGCCGCCGCACTGGGCGGCGAGCCTCCTGAGCGCGTCGGGTTCCGCGGCGGCGCGCCGTTCGCCGACGTCGCCCATGAGCAGCCGGACGGAACCGGCGTCGTCCAGGACCTCCAGCCTGATCACCCAGTGCTCGGCCATCCCGATGGGGCGCTCGCGGCCGGTCACCAGCACGCCGCAGGGCCCGCCGCCGGGCAGCAGCGGCCAGATCTGCTCGAAGGATCCGGCGTTGTCGAGCAGGACGAGCAGCCTGCGTCCGGCGACCGTGGAGCGGAACAGGGCGCCGCGTTCCTCGGCCGAGCGCGGGATGGCGCTGACGCCGAGCGCGCGCAGGAACATGCTGAGCACGTCGGTGGCCTCGGTCTGCCCGTCGCGCAGGTCCACGTAGAGCTGGCCGTCGGGGTAGTGCGAGGACAGCTCGTGGGCGGCGTGCACGGCCAGTTCGGTCTTGCCTACGCCGGCGCGGCCCACGACGGCGGCCATGGGCAGCGGCCCGTCCGCGCCCGAAGTGGCCAGCATGCCGGTGAGCCTGGCCAGCTCGGCGGAGCGGCCGGCGAGCGTGGAGATCATCGGCGGGAGCTGGCGCGGCACCGGCGTGAGCCTGACGGGCGGCGCGGGCCGGTCGAGCTCGTCCTCCTGGTTGAGGATGGCCAGCTCCAGGCGGCGCAGCTCGTCGCTGGGCTCCAGCCCGAGCGTGTCGAGGAGCATCTCGCGGTAGGCGCGGAAGGCGTCCAGCGCCTCGGCCTGCCGTCCCGAGCGGTACAGGGCCAGCATCAGGTGGTTGTGCGGCCGCTCGCGCAGCGGGTGGGCCTCGACCAGCCGCCGCAGCTCGCCGACCAGCTCCAGGTGGCGCCCGAGCCCCAGTTCCAGCTCGACGCACTGCTCGTTGGCCAGCAGCCGGCGTTCCTCAAGATCATGGACCATCGGCCGGATCAGGTCGCTGTCCACGTCGGACAGCGCCGGCCCGCGCCACAGCGCCAGCGCCGCGCGCAGCGTGCGCGCGGCCCGCTCGGGCTCCTCGCCGCGCGCCCGCGTGATCAGATCGTCGAACTCGGCCAGATCCAGCCGCGCCGGCTCCACCTTCACGACGTAGCCGGGCGAGCGCGTGATCAGCGTGTGGTACGGCTGCGCCGTGTCGTGAAGCACGCGGCGTAGCTGCGAGATCCGGATCTGCACCTGGTTGCGCGCGGTGCCCGGCGGGTTCTCCCCCCAGGCCGCCTCGATCATCCGCTCCAGCGGGACGACCCGGTTCGCTTCGAGCAGCAACATGGCCATGACGACCCGCTGGAGGCTGCCCCCGAGATGGAGCTCCTGTCCCTCGTGTTCGACCAGCAGCGGTCCGAGAATCTTGAATCGCATCCGCTCTCCTCCGCCGGTGATGCTTCCAAGCGGGTGTTGCACAAGATCTGCACTCTGATCGCAACCCAGCTAGGCACGGGGATACTACGCGAGCCGAGCTATCTCGGCGAGTGCGGATCGGGCGGATGCGGCGTCGTGAACCCGGAAGACCCGGGCTCCCTGGAGCGCGGAAACGGCGAGTGTCGCGATGGTCCCCGCGTGCCGCCGATCCACCGGCAGCCCGCCGAGCGTCTCGCCGACGAAGTCCTTGTTGGACACCGCCACGAGGACGGGCCATCGCGTGGCCACCATTTCGTCCAGGCGTCTGCTGACCTCCAGCGAGTGGAAGGTGTTCTTGCCGAAGTCGTGGGCCGGATCGATGAGGATCGCGTCGCGGGCCACGCCCGCGGCCACGGCGCGCTCGGCCAGGTCGACGGTGTAGCCGATGACGTCGTCCACCACGTCGGCGTAGGCGATGCGGTGCGGGCGGGTGCGCGGCTCCACGCGACCTGCGTGCGCGCACACCAGGCCGGTGCCGTGGCGGGCGGCCACCTCCGCGAGGCCGGGGTCGACGCCGCCCCAGGTGTCGTTGAGCAGATGGGCTCCGGCGCGGGCGACCACCTCGCCCACCTCGGCGCGCCAGGTGTCGACGCTGATCAGGAGGCCGGGGTGGCGTTCGCGCACCGCCTCGACCAGGTCGGCCACGCGGCGGATCTCCTCGGCGGCGTCGACGTCGTCGCCGGGGCCCGCCTTGACGCCGCCGATGTCGACGATGTCGGCTCCTCCGGCCACGGCCTGGTCCACGGCGTCGAGCGCGGCGGCGAAGCCGTACGTGCGGCCTTTGTCGTAGAAGGAGTCTGGCGTGCGGTTGACCACCGCCATGATGGCGAACTGCCCGGGGGCGAAGGTGCGCTCTCCCAGGCGCAGCGTCCCGGTCATCAGAGGTTCCGCCGTCCGCCGAGGTGGCGACCGGGACGGGCGCGTCGGCCCGCGAGGCCTAGCCCATTACCGGCAAAGTGCGCCGGCAGGCCTTGCGGAGCCGCGTCCGGGTCGTCCAGGCCGGCGCGCGGGCCGGCTGCATCGAACTGGAACCTTGTCTTCTGGGGCCTGAAGCCCCGTCCCGTCGCGGATACCGGATCCCCTCCGCCCTGGCCGGGTGGCGGGCCCGCCTCTCGGACGTGGGTCGCGCGTGCGTCCGGGAAGGCAGTCGGTAGTCGGGTCATGCACAGAATGTTAGGCGGCACTTCCCTTCTCCGCCGTCGCCAGGAAGTCCTGGGCGCTCAGCGGCAGTCTCTTGCGGGCGTGCACGACGGCGATGACGCGCCGCACCGCGGGTTCCAAGGAGCGCACGACCAGGCCCGCACGGACGGCCATCTCGGCCAGGCCCCGATACCACAGCAGGGAGGCCTGTCCCGTTCTGACCGCGTTCAGCCAGCCGTTGCGCTCGTCGGTCTCGAGCACCACCACCGGGGTGACCGCGAACTTGCCGAACATGGCGTCCAGCTCCCTGCGCCGCAACGATCCTCGTGCGGGCAGTGCCAGGCGCATGCCGTGGAGACGGCCCATGGGGACCGGATCCGGCAGGTCGAGGCCCGGCGGGGAGATCAGCACGATCTCCTGCCGTTCCAGCGGATGGGTGATCAGGTCCGTGGGGACCGGGAGGTCCGTCAGGCCGAGGTCGGCCCTGGCCTCCCTGATGGCCGTGACGACTCCGTCGCGGCCGTCACATCGCACGATCTGCACGCGAACCCCTGGATGCTCGGCGGTGTAGGCGGGCACCAACCGGCCCGCCAGTCCGGCTTCCAGGCTGGGAGTGGCGGCGATCCGCAGCTCCACCTCAGGGGATCCGCCGTGGCTCGCGAGCGCTTCGATCTCGCTTACGGCATCGAGTGCCTCCCTTGCCAGCTTGATGACTCTCCTGCCCTGCGCCGTGACCACGACGCCCCGACCCGAACGCGCGAAAAGCGTCATGCCCAGCTCGCGTTCAAGGTCCCGAATCGCCCGCGAAAGCGCAGGTTGCGCGATGTAGAGCGATCTGGCCGCGTCGGTCATTGTGCGGTGCTCCGCAGTTGCGACCACATAGCGGAGCTGCTGCAGATTCATGCCACTGAAGCTAGGACAACAGCCCCCGCCCGGTCCGGCACATAGCGGAGATCACCTCGAATGATTTCGGACCGTAACCGAGTACGCCCACATCCGTGACGGGTGATAAATCAGTATGCTTCTGCCCCAAATTCGGCAAAGGTCCGGTCTTGTCGGCAACGGGGTGAAGGGAGTTCACGGTGACGGGGAACGGGCAGCACCCACCGCCGCCCCACGGGCAGGGGCAGCCCCAGATTCCACCGTCGCGTCCGTGGCCGCCTCCGGGCTACCGAAAGCCGCAGGAACAGCCGTCGCCGCCCCAGGGGCCGTCCTATCCGCCGCCTCCGCCCCAGGGGCACCCGCCGCAGGGCCGTCCGCCGTACGGCCGGCCCGCGCCGCCCCAGGGCCCACCACCGCAGGGCCCGCCCGCGCCGCCCCAGGGCCGTCCCCCTTACGGACAACCGCAAGCACAACCGCCCTACCCGCAGCCTCCTTACGGACAACCGCAAGGACAACCCCAAGCACGGCCGCAAGGGCAGCCCCCGTATCAGCAGGCACCGCACCGGCAGCAGCCGTACCCGCAGCCGCCCCGGCCCCCGCAGGGCGGGTGGCCGCCGCCCCCGCCGCCGCCGGGGCAGTTCCGGCAGTGGCCGCAGCCGCAGCGCAAGAAGTCCGGCAGCACGGCCGCCGTGCTCGGCGCGGTCTTCGGCGTGGTGGCGGTGATCGGGGTGCTGCTCGTGGTCGGTTCCGCGCTGCTGATGGGCGGCGGGTCGCGTACCGAGACCTCGACGCCGATCGCGGTGCCGACCTACACGCCCCCGACGCGCAGCCACACCAGGGAGCCGATCCGGCCCACCCGGCGCCCGACGCCCACCGAGACGCGGTCGGAGGACACCGAGACCCGGCCCGACGACACCGAGACGGTCAACCCGCCCGCCCAGGTGAAGCTCGACACGAGCCTGAAGACCAACTCCATGTACCGGGCGGGCGCGCTGCCGCGCACGACGTGCCGGGCCGGCAACACCAGCATCTTCAGCCACAGCCAGCTCAAGGCACTGATCCTGAAGACGGGCAGGTGCATGGACCAGGCGTGGGGGCCGATCCTGAAGCGCCAGGGCATCGGGTGGAGCCCGCCGGGCTACGCGATCGCCGCCAAGCGCGGCCGGGGCGCCTGCGGGGACTACCCGTCGCCGGGCAGCATCGTGCCGTACTACTGCCCGCGCAACAACACCATCTACGCCTCCACCTCGGCCATGGCCAAGGGGAACGGCAACGCCCTCGGCTACGGCCAGATCGTGCCGTGGAACGGGGCGATCATCAGCATGATGGCCCACGAGTACGGCCACCACGTGCAGAACATCAGCGGCGTCATGAACTCCTGGTGGTCCAGGACCCTGGACTCCACCAGCCGCAGCGGGAAGCTGGCACTGAGCAGGAGGCTGGAGCTCCAGGCCACGTGTTTCGGCGGCATGTTCATGAAGGCCGTGGCGCCCAGTTACCCGATCAGCGCGGGCAACCGCGCCAAGCTCTTCTGGTTCTACTCCCGGGTCGGCGACCATCCCGGATACCCCCGCGACCACGGCTCTCCGGCCAACAACCACCGCTGGTTCCGCCAGGGCTGGGACCGCAACCAGGCCCTCCAGTGCAACACCTGGATGGCCTCTTCGTCCTCGACCTCCTGAGGTCATCCTTCGTTCATCTCAGATTGGCCAGTTGTCTGTGATGTCCCTTTATGGGGGCTAGAATCTGGCAATCTTGTGCAACCGGGGGCAAAGTCATGGGTTTTGCCTGGTAAATGCTTGAAGGAGCCGGTGTGACGAAGGACGAAGAGGTCGGCACCGTGCCCGCGGACAGGAAACGGCGGGCAACACGCCGCACCCGCGGCGCCCGGCCGGCCGGGGAGGGCAGGCCCAAGTCCGCCGCCCCCCGCTTCGCCAAGCCCCTCACGCTCGCCTCCGTCCTCGGCTGGACGATGCTCTCCGTCCTCGTGCCCGGCGCCGCACACCTGCGCGCCGGGCGCCGTCGTATCGGGCTGACGCTCATCGGCGTCTACGCCGTCATCCTGCTGACCGCGCTGGCCATCGTCCTGATCAACATGACCCGGCCCGGTATCTTCATCGGCTGGACGACCGCGATCACGGTCCTCGCGGCGGTGGGCGCGCTGGCGTGGTTCGCGCTCATGCTCGCCTCCTACATCGCGCTGGGCCCCAGCAAGCTCGGGCAGCAGGGGCAGATCGTCTCCGGCATCGCCGTCGGCATCCTCGGCGTCGCCGTCATGTCGCCCTTCGCCCTGACCGCCCAGCTCGTGATGAGCGGCCAGGACGCGCTCCAGCAGATCTTTCCCAGCGGCCAGAAGGACCCCGACATCGCGCCGGTCAAGCAGGAGGACCCCTGGAACGGCCGCGACCGCGTCAACTTCCTGCTGGTCGGCGGCGACGGCGCGGGCAACCGCGACGGGGTGCGCACCGACAGCATGACCGTGGCCAGCGTGCACGTGCAGACCGGCAACACGGTGTTGTTCAGCCTCCCGCGCAACCTGCAGCACATACGCTTCCCGGCCGGCACCCCGATGGCCAAGCACTTCCCCAACGGCTTCCAGGCGGAACTGCCCAACGGCGGCCTGCTCAACGAGGTCTGGAAGTTCGCCAACGACAACCCGCAGGTCGCCGGCGGCAAGAACAAGGGCCCCCGCGTCCTCATGGACGCCATCGGGCAGACACTCGGCCTCAAGATCGACTACTACGCCCTGGTCAACATGTACGGCTTCGCGTACCTGGTCGACGCCATCGGCGGCCTCAAGATCCGCGTCGAGCGGGACATCCCCTGGGGCGGCCTGTACGGCACCGCCGGCACCATCAAGGCCGGCACCCGCGTCCTGTCCGGCGAGGAGGCCCTGTGGTACGGCCGCTCCCGCGTGGGCAGCGACGACTTCTCCCGCATGGCCCGCCAGCGCTGCGTCATCGGCGCCTTCGCCCAGCAGGCCACGCCCATGAAGGTGCTGAGCAACTTCGAGAAGGTCGCCCGCGCCGCCAAGCGCATGGCCTCCACGAACATCCCGCACGAACTGCTGGAGCACCTGGTCAACCTGGCCGTGAAGGTGAAGGGGGCCAGGATCACCAGCCTGCAGTTCGTGCCGCCGGAGTTCTACTCGGGCCGCCCCGACTGGATCAAGATCCGCAAGGCGTCGGCCAAGGCGCTCACCGACTCGCTGAAGCCGGCCCGCAAGACGCAGGTCGCCAACGCCTCGGCCGCCCCCTCGGCCTCCGGCACCCCCACACGGAACGGCGCCGCCGCCCCGGCCGAGACCCCGACCCGCAACACCAACAAGTCCGCCAAGAGCCTGTCGGAGCTCTGCGGGCTGAGCTAACGGGCCGGAAGACCCGGCTAGCGGCCGGCCGGCGAGCCGGCCTCGTCGGGCCAGAGGCCGTTGGAGTCGCGCAGCTCGGCCACCTCCCTGCGCAGCGCGGCGAGCTCGTCCAGGATCAGCCGGGCCGACATCTCGGCGTGGCTCTCCAGCTCGGCGCGCTCCTCGGCCGACTCCTCCTCCATGGCGCTGACGACCACCGCCATGAACAGGTTCAACACCACGAACGAGCACAGCAGGATGAAGACCACGAAGAACACCCACGCGCCCGGGTGGACGGTCATGACCTCGCGGGCGATGTCGGGCCACGCCTCGCCGGTCATGGTCTGGAACAACGTGAACAGGGACGTCTGCAGGTCGCCGAAGTAGGCGGGGGCGGTCGCGCCGTACAGCTTGGTGCTCATGACCGCGGCCACGTACAGGACCAGCGCCAGGAGCACGACGATGGAGCTCATCCCCGGCATGGCGCGGAGCAAGGCGGACACGACCCGCCGCAGGCTCGGGACGGCGGAGATGAGGCGCAGCGCGCGCAGGACCCGCAGGGCCCGCAGCACGGACAGGTTGCCGCTGGCGGGGGCCAGGGCGACGCCGACGATGAGGGCGTCGAAGATGTTCCACGGGTCGCGGAAGAACCGGGAACGCTCCACGTAGAGCTTGGCCAGCAGTTCGGCGACGAAGACGTAGAGGGCGGCGTGGTCGATGACGCGCAGGGCCGTGCCGTATTCGGCGACGATCGAGGGGAAGGTCTCGAGGCCGAGTGTGGCCGCGTTGACGAGGATGACGGTGATGATGATGCGCTGGAAGCGCTGATGTTCGATACAGGCGCGAATGCGGTCACGCACGTGCAGGCTCCCCAAAGGTTGATCAAGACCCGTCCATGATGACGTAACACTTATGGACGGTAGATAAACAGTTGATCAACGCATCGGAGTCAGACGGAACACCCGTAACTCCCGTCCCGATACCCGCGTGTAGTGGTCGTAGACCGGCCACATCGCCAGCAGGTCCGGCCAGGCGGCGGCCCGCGCCTCGCCCTCCAGCAGGGTCGCGAGGACGGGGAAGGTGGCGCCGCGGAAGCTCACGGCGGCCTCGGGGGTCTTGAGCAGATTGCCGGTCCAGGAAGGGTGTTGCGGGCGGCCGTAATTGCTACCCACGACGAGCATGCTTCCGTCCCGCTCGGGAAGGCAGGCCAGCGGCGACGAGCGCTTCTGGCCGCTCTTGGCGCCGGTGGTGACCAGCAGCAGCACGGGGGTGACCACGTCGCTGGCGAGCCGGCCGCGGGTGAGCCGGTGCACGAGGCGGTCCATGCGCGGCACGACCACGGGCGCGACCTTGGGGAACCACGACGTCGCCGACAGCCACTGGAAGAACGCCTTCACCCGGCCCACGCTAGGACACAAGCAAGCGCTCGGTCAACGGTCTCATGTGGTAGAAAACGCTCCTATGGCTTATCCCCACGGCCCCTCCCCCTACGGCCCGCCGCCGATGACCCACCCGAACGGGACCACGATCCTCGTGCTGGGCATCCTCAGCCTCGTGATCTGCCTGTTCCTCGGGCCGTTCGCCTGGGCGATGGGCAACAAGGCGCTGCGCGAGATCGACTCCAGCGGCTACTACTACGAGAACCGCGGCAACGTGAACGCCGGCCGCATCTGCGGCATCATCGGCACCTGCCTCATGGGCCTGATCGTCGGCGGGTACATCCTGCTGTTCGGCTTCGCCCTGCTGGCCGGCGCGTTCAGCTCCTGACCCCGTAGCGGCCGATCCCGTTCTCCAGCAGGTCGAAGGCGGCTTCGGCCTGCCTTCTGACGTCGGGCAGGATCTCCCCCCAGCTCTCGCCCGCCTGCTTGCGGCGTACCGCGAGCCTGGACAACATCCGGGTGACCGACAGGATCTGCGCGGCCACCAGCCGGGGTGACAGGTCGTCGGGGTCGGCCTCGACGTCCTCGGCCACCGTGCGTGCCAGCCGCAGGTCCGTGGCGTCCTCCAGTTCCCGCATCCTGGCCATCAGCGAGGGGCTGTCGCCGACCAGCTTGCCGAACTCCTCGGCGCCCTCGTTGAGCCCGTAGCGCCAGTCGCCCGTGTCGAGGGCGTCGAGGAAGTCGCGGCGGAAGGCGGCCAGCACGCTCTCGCCGCGCCCGCGCTCGCGCACGACCTTGCTCGGCAGGTCCTCGACCTCGTCCCAGCGGTCCATGAACAGGTCTTCCTTCGTGCGGAAGTAGTTGAAGACCGTGTTGACCGAGACGTCGGCGGCCCGCGCGACCTCCGCCACCGTCACGTTCTCGAACCCCCGCATCATGAACAGCCCCATCGCCATGTCCGCGATGCGCTCCCTCGTCTCACGCTTCTTGCGCTCGCGCAGCCCTTCTTCCATGCCTTCAATGCTACCAAGTTTGCAGTGACACCAAAATTTCAGTTACCCTAAAAATATGTTGACCACAAAGGGCCTCGGCAAGACGTTCAAGAGCGGTGTGGAGGCCGTACGCGGCGTCGACCTCCACGTGGACGAGGGCGAGATCGTCGGCTTCCTCGGTCCCAACGGCGCGGGCAAGACCACCACCATGCGCATGCTCACCACGCTGCTCACCCCCACCGCGGGCAGCGCCACCGTCGCCGGGCACGACCTGCTGTCCGACCCGCGCGCCGTACGCCGCCGCGTCGGCTACGTCTCCCAGCACGGCGGGCTCAGCCTCGCCGGCCCCGTCGGCGAGGAGCTCGAACTCCACGCCATGCTGTACGGCCTGTCCCGCCCGGCCGCCCGCGCCAGGATCGCCGACGTCCTGGCCCGCCTGGAGCTGACCGGCCTGGAATCGACGCCCGGAGCCGCCCTGTCCGGCGGGCAGCGGCGCCGCTTCGACATCGCCTTCGGCCTGGTCCACGACCCGGTCCTGCTCTTCCTCGACGAGCCCACCACCGGCCTGGACCCGCAGAGCCGGGCCAACCTGTGGACCCACATCCGCGCCCTGCGCGAGGGCGGCGCCACCGTCTTCCTGACGACCCACTACCTCGACGAGGCCGACGCCCTGTGCGACCGCATCGTCATCATCGACCATGGCGTGGTGGTGGCCGAAGGCACCCCGTCGCAGCTCAAGAGCGGCGGGCGTACCCTCGACGAGGCCTTCCTCGACATCACCGGCCGCTCGCTGCGAGAGGACGTGACCGCGTGAGCGCCGCCGCGATCCGCGAGACCTGGCTGCTGTTCCACCACACGACGCGCAACAGCCTGCGTCACAAGGTCGGCCTGCTGGTCGCCGCCGTGCAGCCGCTGTTCTTCCTGGTGCTGTTCGGGCCGATCTTCGCCACGTTCGGCGACTGGGAGACGTTCGTGCCCGGCCTGATCGTCCAGCTCGGCCTGCTGAGCGCGGGCCTGGCCGGCTTCGGCATCGTCTTCGACTGGCGCTCGGGCGTGCTGGAGCGCCTGCGCGTCACCCCCGCCTCACGGCTGGCCCTGCTGCTCGGCCGGGTGCTCAACGACGCGTTCACGCTGGTGATCCAGACCGTGCTGCTGGTGGCCGCGGCCTACGCGCTCGGGCTGCGGGCGCCGGTCGCCGGGGTGCTGGCGGCGATGGTGCTGGTGGTGGTGCTCGGGGTGAGCCTGGCGGCGCTGTCGTACGCGGCCGCGCTCACGCTCGACGAGCACCTGTTCGCCCCGGTGATGACGACAGCCGTGGTGCCGCTGATGCTGCTGTCGGGGGCGTTCCTGCCCATGTCGATGGCGCCGGGCTGGCTGGAGGCGCTCTCGCGCGTCAGCCCGTTCCGGCACGTGCTGGAGGCCATGCGGGAGTTGTTCGCCGGGCACTACTGGAACGCGACGGTCGTCACCGGCCTCGCCGTCGTCGTGGTGTTCACGGCGGTGAGTCTGGTGATCGGGGCCCGGGTCTTCCATCGCGAGAACGCTTAGGCGGGCCGTAGGGCTCGATCTTGGGGTCGGAGAAGGGCGGGCCGGCTCTGCGGCCCGCCTCCTCTGTCACCCGCAGGCCGTACAGGCCGAGGTCGGGGTCGATGAGCACCAGCCCGTAGGCGATGTCGACGTCCTCCTCGGCCAGGCCGAGCCTGCTGATCGCGTCCTCCAGCGTCGCGCCCGGCGGCAGCCGTACGGTGATGAGGACCATAGCCCTCAGGCTACGCTCTTGGCCCTGCGCTGCAGCGCGGCGATGATCCCCGCGGTGTCGACGATGCCGTAACCGTAGTCGTAGTCGAAGCCGACCTCGCTGCGGTCCTCGGCCGTACGGCGCAGCAGGGCCCGCAGCTGCGCGGGCGACAGCCGCGAGGACGGCCAGCGGGTGCGGACGGCGGCGACCAGGCCCGCGGCCACCGGACAGGCGGCAGAGGTGCCGGAGTCGGGCTCGGTGTCGCCGAAGGCCTTGGAACCGGAGAAGTGGGTGTAGGCGCAGATGTCCGGCTTGCGGGCGGTCAGCCGGCCGGGTCCCTGCGAGGAGTAGCCGACCCGCTCGCCGCCGACGTCGACGCCGCCGATCGACAGCGCTCTCGGGTGGGAGTTGGCGCCGACGATGGGCCGGTCGGGGTAGGCGCAGCGGCCGTCCTTGCACTCGCGCCCGCAGTTGCCCGCGGCGAACAGCACGTCGGCGCCCGCCCGGTCGAGGCTGGCCACGATCAGGTTGAACGGGTGGGCGGCGTTGTCGGAGTAGTTGCCGGGGTGGCCGACGGGGAAGTCCCAGGAGGGCGAGAACGACCCCCAGGAGTTGCTGATCACCAGCGACCTGGAGTCGGCGGGCTGGGCGTCCAGGACGGTGCGCAGGTGCGCGAAGGCGGCCACCGCGTCCGACAGCAGCCCGTCGAGCGCCGAGCCGCCCGGCCGGGTCGACAGCAGCACCGGGATGTCGATGAGGCTGGCCTGCGGCGCGCCGATGAGCGTGTCGAAGGCGCACATCGTGCCGTGGTCGACCTCGAACTCCCCCGGCCGTCCGGTGACCCCGGCGGGGTTCCAGCTGCGCTCGGCGTCGAGGGTGACGCCGCGCCCGAGGTGCCTGGCCACGTGCGCGGCGTTGATGCCGGTGTCGAGCACGGCCAGCGCCACCCCGGAGCCGTCGAGCCCCTCGGCGGCAAGACCGGCGGCGTTGATCAGCCGCTCGACGTCGTGCCAGTCGCCGACCGGAGGGTCGCCGCCGCAGGTCAGGCTGGACTCGATCACCGGGTCGGCGAAGACGCCGACCACGTCGGGGCGGATCGTGGGCAGCATGGTGACGCGGGTGGCCAGTTCGTCGTCGGAGATCGTGCCGCGGACGAGCACCGAGGCGTCCTCGGCGGCCAGGGAGAAGTCGAGCGGCTGGTTGAGCGAGAGGGGGTCGCCGCCGGGCAGGGGGACGGGCCGTGGCACGGCGACGGGAACGAAGGCGGAGTCGAGTTCGACTCCGGGCAGTCCGTCGGCGACGTCTGCCGTGGTGGCCGTCTGGCCGGGGTCGGCTACCGCCGCGACCAGATCGGGAGAAGGGCGGAGCTGAATCAGAACCCGCATGGGGACACCACCGAACGTTTGGAGGGAACGAACCTCCCAACATTCCTTCATCCATCGCGGCGCGTCCAGCGCATCGTCACAGGTTTGACCTGCTGAAATGCCCCATAGCTCACTAACAGGACGACATTTGTTCTGGGGCGTCAGCCTTCCTTGGTTTCGGTCCGTAAACTACGGTGAGTCGTCATGACCACCCAGGTGCTGGCCGCCCCTCAGGAGTCCGCTTCCGGGCATTGGCTGGCCGTGCGACCGCGCCTCATACTCGCCAGCGCGTTCATGCTTTTCCTCGAACTCGCGCTGATCCGGTGGACAGGCTCGAATATCGTCCATTTGAGTTATTTCACGAACTTTGTCCTGCTCGGCTCCTTTCTCGGCATCGGGCTGGGATTCCTGCGGGTCGGGCGGACCAAGCGGCAGCCGTACTATTCGCCGGTCGTGCTCGCGGTGCTGGTCAGCGTGGTGCTGGCCTTCCCCGTGACCGTCAACCGCGACACCGAGGGCGTCCTGTACTGGACGAGCCTGTCCATGGAGGGGCCGCCGGCCTGGGTCACGCTGCCCATCGTGTTCGTGGCCGCCGCGCTTGCGCTCATGGGGCCGGCCGAGCTGGTCGGGCGCTGCTTCCCCGAGCTGCCCCGGCTGGAGGCCTACCGCTACGACCTGATCGGCAGCCTCACCGGCATCGGCGTCTTCACCGGCCTGTCGTTCCTGTCGGCGCCGCCCGTGGTCTGGGGGACGATCGCGGCCGTCTGCTTCCTGCTGCTGCTGACGCCGAAGCCGTGGGTGCCGTACTGGGGGCTGGTGGCGCTGCCCGCCATGCTCGTGGCCGGGCTGCTGGCCGCCGAGAGCGTCACCGCCGGCGCCCTGTGGTCGCCTTACTACAAGGTGACCTACAAGCGGATGCCGTACCAGATGCCCGTCTACGACATCTCGGTCAACGGGATTCCGCACCAGCAGGCCATGCCGGCCGAGACGCGGCTGCAGATCGAGCGGCAGTACGCGCTGCCGTACGAGCGGGCCGCCGCGCCGCCGCGCGAGGTCCTCATCGTGGGCGCCGGCAGCGGCACCGACGTGGCCATCGCGCTGTCCAAGGGGGCCACCTCGGTCGACGCGGTCGAGATCGACCCCAAGCTGCGCCAGCTCGGCGGCGAACTGCATCCGGACAAGCCCTACTCCGATCCGCGCGTGACCACGCACATCACCGACGGGCGGGCCTTCCTGGAACAGACCGACCGCAGGTTCGACCTGATCCTGTTCGCGCTGCCCGACTCGCTCACGCTGGTGCCCGGGGCCAGCTCGCTGCGGCTGGAGAGCTACCTGTTCACCGAGGAGGCGATCAAGGCCGCCCGTGAACGGCTCAAACCGGGCGGGGCGTTCTCCATGTACAACTACTACCGCGAGAGCTGGCTGGTGGACCGGCTGGCCTCCACCGTGCAGAGCGCCTTCGGCCACAAACCCTGCGTGGACGTGGTCAGCACCGCCGGGCACCAGGCCGTCATCACCTCGGGCGTCACGCCGCAGGCCCAGCGCTGCGCCGCCGAATGGGCGGGCGCCGCGGCAGGGACGCCCGCTCCGGCGCCCGACGACCGGCCCTTCCTGTATCTGAAGGACCGGACGATCCCGGCGATCTACCTGATCACGCTGGGCCTCATCCTCCTCGTCAGCCTGCTGGCGGTGCGGGTGGTGGCGGGGCCGTACCGGAGAATGCGCCCTTACGCGGATCTTTTCCTGCTCGGCGTGGGGTTCCTGCTCCTGGAGACCAAGAGCGTGACGGGCTTCGCGCTGCTGTTCGGCACGACGTGGGTGGTCAACGCGGTCGTCTTCGCGGGGGTGCTGGTCGCCGTGCTGGCCGCCGTCGAGGTGACCCGCCGCTTCCGCACCCCTCCCCTGAGGGTGATGTACGGCGTGCTGCTGGCCGGCCTCGTCCTGGCCTGGCTGGTGCCGAACGCGTGGCTGCTGTCGTTGCCCACGCCGCTGCGCGCGGTGGCGGCGGTGACGGTCGCCTTCCTGCCGATCTTCGCGGCGAACGTGGTGTTCGCCAAGCGGTTCGCCGACTCGGCCGACGCCACGACGTCCTTCGGCGCCAACCTGCTGGGCGCGATGGTCGGCGGCTGCCTGGAGTACGTGGCGCTGGTGATCGGCTACCAGAGCCTGCTCATCGTGGCCGGGCTGATCTACCTGGGCGCCTTCGTCCTGCTGCCGCGCAAGAACGCCGCCCTCGTGTGAGGGCGGCTCAGGCCGGGGACGGGGCTGTGGGTGCTGTGGCGGGCGGGCGGTAGGCGACCCGCCACAGCGCGGCGGCGAGCAGGACCGCGACGACCGCCCAGGCGGGCAGCGGTCCGCCCAGCAGCCCCAGCAGCACGGGGACCGCGGTGGCCGGCAGCGCCCACGCCCAGATCCACAGCCGCCGCGCCCCGGTGGCGACGCCGATCACGGCGGAGGCGGCGAAGTACACGGCCAGGCCCGCGCACAGCACCCACCGGATCCCGGGGTGCAGGTGCTCGACGGGCTGGGCCACGACGGCGCCGAGCCCGGCCGCCGCCGCGACGAGCCCGGCGGTCATGACGAAGTGGGCGGGCAGCGCGACGGACGGCGGCAGTCCCCGCTCGCTCGTCTCGGGCACGGCGGTCACGCCGTACTGCAGCGTCACCCACCACAGGCACACGACCAGCGCGAAGGAGCCCGCGGCCGCGAGCTTGAGCTCGGTGCTCCAGTCCTGGCCACCGGCCTCGACGACGATCTGCATGACCGCCTCGCCGAGCACGATGATCACGAACAGGCCGAGCCGTTCGCCGAGGTGCGCGGTGTGCAGGACGGCCTCGTAGGGGGCGGGTATCTCGCGCGGAGGGCGGCGGCCGTCGCCGTCGTGCCGCCTGGCGCGCTCCTTGAGCCGTTCGGACTGCGTCTTCAGAGCCTGCAGGAGCCGTCCGGGGTGGCGGGCGTTCTGGAGGGTGAAGAGCAGGTCGAGCAGGATGCCGAGCGCCCACAGCCAGTAGGTGACGGGGGCGGGGGTCCAGAAGGAGACGATCCAGGGGGCCAGGCCGGCGCCGAGCTGGGCGGCGGGCCACGAGGTCACGACGGCCCCCGAGCTCTGGATGGAGCGGGAGCCGCTGAGCCGGCAGACGACGTAGGCGATGGCGAACCAGTCGTCGTGGTTGCCGCCGCCGGGCACGGCGTGCGCCACGTCGGGCGCGGCGGCGGCCATCACCGCGATGCCGAACATGCCGATCAGCATCGCGCGGGTGCGGGTCTTGCCCGCGCGGACGTTGGCGTAGATCGTGAAGGAGGTCCAGATGCTCCAGATCGCGTAGTAGAGCATCACGAACAGCGCGACGCCCGGCCAGGCCGGATGGAGCAGGCGGTGGGCCAGCTGGGCCACCGCCACGACGACGACCAGGTCGAAGAAGAGCTCCAGCCAGCTCGCGTGGCGGTCCGCCGTTTCAGTCGCGCCTACGTCACTCACGCCTACCGAGAATAGAACTCCACCACGAGCTGCTCCTCGACGGGGATGGCGATCTGCTCGCGCTGCGGCTTGCTCACCAGCGTGAAGCGCAGTTCGGACAGCTCGACGGAGAGGTACCCGGCGGGGCGGTCGTCGGCGTAGATGCCCTCGGCCGCGGCCACGAACGGCTGCATCGCGCGCGACTTCTGGCGTACGGCGATGACCTGGCCGGGCTTGACGAGGTAGCTCGGGATGTCGACCTTGCGGCCGTCCACGGTGATGTGGCCGTGGTTGACGTACTGGCGGGCGGCGTAGATCGACGGAGCGAGCCCGGCTCGCAGCACGAGGGAGGCCAGGCGGGTCTCCAGCAGGGTCACCAGCTCGGCGCCTGACGCGCCTTCCTTGCGTACCGCGAGGTCCCAGTAGCGGCGCAGCTGGCGCTCGGAGACGTCGTAGTACCAGCGCAGCTTCTGCTTCTCCATGAGCCGCATGCCGTAGTCGCCGGTGTTGCGGCGGCTGGTCTTCCTGCCGTGCTCTCCGGGCGGGTACGGCCGCGCCTCGAAGTACCGCACGGCTTTCCTGGTCAGAGGGACGCCTGCCCGTCGGGACAGCCGCACCTTCGGCCCGGTGTAGCGCATGTTCACCTCAATGTGGTTAGGTAATACTTACTTAGGCAAGGCTAACCTACTACAGCGTGTGAACTCAAGGAGACCTGCATGCCGCCGATCGCGGAACGCATCCGCACCCTCGCCTCCGGAGCCGGCGTCGCCAGGCTCACCCTCGACGGCGTCCCCTTCCCCGCCCGCGGCGGCGTGGACGAACAGGGCCGTCCCGTGCTGCTGGTAAAGCCGGGCGAGCGCCTGCACGGCCTGGAGGGCGACGCGGTGATCGCGGTCAACCTCACCGCCACCCGGCTGCTGGGCGCCGTCGAGCACCCCCGCGGGCTGGTCGAGGTGCAGGGGTGGGTGCTGGCCGTACCGGAGGAGGACACGCGCGCCGCCGCCGTCGCGGTCGCCGCCGCGTGCGCCGACGAGGACCTGTTCGAGGCCATCGAGCGGTACGGCGAGCCCGGCGCTCCCCGGCTCATGAGAATGGACGTCGCCCAGGTCGTCTACCTGACCGGCCAGGACTCCGGCGTGCTCGACGCCGACGAGTACCTGGAGGCCGAGCCCGACCCGCTGGCCGAGACCGCCGAACGGGTGCTCGCCCACCTGAACGAGTCGCACCGCGCGCAGCTCCAGGGCGCCGTGGCCGCGCACCTGGGCACGCCGGTCGGCGAGGCGTGGCTGTGGGAGCTGGACCGCTACGGCGCGACCGTACGCGTGGACGACACGCTGGTGCGCTTCCCGTGGCCCGTGCCCGCCCAGACCGGCACCTGCCTGGAGACCGCCCTGCGCGGGCTGATCTGCGCCTGCTGATGATATGAAGTGCTGAAGCGCACATGATCGGGAGGCCGCTTTGGACGCGTACACCCCCACCCCCGGCGACCGCTTCACCTTCGGCCTGTGGACCGTGGGCTGGCCGGCCCGCGACCCGTTCGGCGACGCCACGCGGGCGCCGCTCGACCCGGTGGAGAGCCTGCACCGCCTGGCCGAGCTCGGCGCCTACGGCGTGACCTTCCACGACGACGACCTGCTGGCCGTCGAACCCGACCGCGACCGGGCCGTGGCCGCGTTCACCAAGGCGCTGGCCGAGACCGGGCTCAAGGTGCCCATGGCCACGACGAACCTGTTCACGCACCCGGTCTTCAAGGACGGCGCGTTCACCAGCAACGACCGCGACATCCGCCGGTACGCGCTGCGCAAGGTCCGGCGCAACCTCGATCTGGCCGCCTCGCTCGGCGCGAGCGTGTACGTCTGCTGGGGCGGGCGCGAGGGCGCGGAGTCCGACGCGGCCAAGGACGTACGCTCGGCGCTGGCACGCTACAAGGAGGCGCTCGACCTGCTCTGCGATTACGTCGCCGAGCAGGGCTACGACCTGCGCTTCGCCATCGAGCCCAAGCCGAACGAGCCGCGTGGCGACATCCTGCTGCCGACGATCGGGCACGCGCTGGCGTTCATCGGCGAGCTGGAGCGCCCGGAGATGGTCGGTCTCAACCCCGAGGTCGGCCACGAGCAGATGGCCGGGCTCAGCTTCACCCACGGCATCGCGCAGGCCCTCTGGCACGGCAAGCTCTTCCACATCGACCTCAACGGCCAGCACGGCCCCCGGTACGACCAGGACCTGGTCTTCGGCCACGGCGACGTCAAGAACGCCTTCTTCCTCGTGGACCTGCTGGAGCACGGCGGCTACACCGGGCCCCGGCACTTCGACTACAAGCCCGCGCGCACCGAGGACGCCGAGGACGTGTGGGTCTCGGCCGCGGCCAACATGCGCACGTACCTGATCCTGCGGGAGAAGGCCCGCCGCTTCCGCGCCGACCCCGAGGTGCTGGAGGCGCTGCGCGACTCCCGGGTCGGGCAACTGGCCGAGCCGACGCTGGCGCCCGGCGAGACGCTGGCCACGCTGGAGGATCCCGGCTTCGACCTCGACGGCGCCGCGGCGCGCGGGCTGCACGCCTCGCGCCTCGGCCAGCTCGCGCTGGAGCATCTGCTCGGGGTGCGCTGATGCCGCTGGTGGCGGGCGTGGACTCCTCCACGCAGAGCTGCAAGGTGGTGGTGCTCGACGCCTCCTCCGGCCATCTGGTACGGCAGGGCCGGGCCGCTCACCCGGAGGGGACCTCGGTGGATCCGGCGGCCTGGTGGGAGGCGCTGGCCCTGGCCGTCCGCGAGGCGGGCGGGCTCGACGATGTGGCCGCCGTCGGGGTGGCCGGGCAGCAGCATGGGATGGTCTGCCTGGACGAGTCGGGAAATGTCGTGCGGGACGCGTTGTTGTGGAACGACACCCGCTCGGCCGGCGCCGCCCGCGATCTGGTCGGCGAGCTGGGCGGAGGCGCGGCCTGGGCCGAAGCGGTGGGGAGCGTGCCGCCGGCCTCGTTCACCGTCTCCAAGGTGCGGTGGCTGGCCGAGCACGAGCCGGAACACGCCCGGCGGACGGCCGCGGTGTGCCTGCCGCACGACTGGCTGACCTGGCGGTTGCTGGGCGACTCATCCCGGGCCGGTCTTCTGGCGGAACGGCGCCACACGCTTCCGCCGGAACGGCCCCACGCGCTGGAGCGGCTTACCACCGATCGGGGGGACGCGTCGGGGACCGGGTACTGGTCGCCGTTCACCGAGTCGTACCGGTATGACCTGCTGGAGCTGGCCATGGGGAGCCGTCCGGCGTTGCCCCGGGTGCTGGGACCGGCCGAGGCGGCCGGGGAGGCGGGCGGCCTGCTGGTCGCGGCGGGAACCGGTGACAACATGGCCGCCGCCCTCGGCCTCGGGCTGCGCCCCGGTGACGTGGTGGTGTCGATCGGCACCTCGGGGACCGCGTTCGCCGTCGCCGAGCGGCCCGGCGCGGATCCGGGCGGGGTGGTGGCCGGGTTCGCCGACGCCACGGGGCGTTTCCTGCCGCTGGTGTGCACGCTCAACGCCGCCCGCGTGCTGGAGGCCGCGGCCGCCATGCTCGGCGTCGGCCTCGCGCGCCTGGACTCGCTGGCCCTCGCGGCTCCTGGCGGGGCTGACGGGCTGGTGCTCGTGCCGTACCTGGAGGGTGAGCGCACCCCGAACCTGCCCGGCGCCACCGGCTCCCTGCACGGCCTCACCCTGCGTACCGCCACGCCCGGACACCTGGCCAGGGCCGCGGTCGAAGGGCTGCTCTGCCACCTGGCCGACGCGCTGGAGGCGCTGCCGGTCACGGGCGAACGCGTCCTGCTGATCGGCGGCGGGGCCGGATCGCGTGCGGTGCGGGAGATCGCTCCGGCCGTGTTCGGCCGCCCGGTGGCCGTGCCCGCGCCGCAGGAGTACGTGGCCAGGGGCGCCGCCCGCCAGGCCGCCTGGGCGCTGTCCGGCGCCCCCGCCCCACCGGACTGGCCTGCGCCGGGAACCACCGAGCACGAGGCGACCCCGCAACCGTCGATCCGCGAACGCTACCGGCACGCCCTCGGCCTCTAGAAGCCCCTGTGCCTGTGCGCTCGTTGGTGGCTTTGCGGCGGGTTCCGGGGAGTGTGGGGTACGGCAGGCGTCACGGCTGACCGCCTGCCGTACCCCGTGGAGCTTCTCACGCCCCACCCGCCCCCCGCACCCCTGGGGCCCCGAACCCGCGCGGGCGGCCAGGTGCGGCGAGCGCGAGGACAACGGCGGGGACCAGAGCGGTATGGGCTGGTGGGCGCACGGGCCGGACCTGTCCGCACCACGCCCGGCCCGCGCGGATCTACCAGAATGCCAGCCCTCGATCACGGCCCGCTGTGAGCCTTGTGTGTGCATTCGCTCCGCGAGTGACTACCATCGGCGGCTGTGAACGAGACGCGTCCTCGCGCGAGCCGGGCCCTGATGATCGCCGGAGTACTCCTTGGGGTGCTCCTGCTGGCGACGGCGGCCATCCTCTCCAGGGGCGCGCTCGGCGGAGCCTCCCTGAACGCCGTCGGCTGGCCGGGCTCCCCCGGCCATCCAGGCGACCCGGGCCAGAAGACCGCCCAAGCCGAGGCCACCCCCTCGTCCACGCCCCGCCCGTCCCGCGCGCACCCCACCCCCTCCCAGACCCACACCCACCCCCCGACCCCCGTAGTCGGCCAGCCTCCGACACGCACCCCCATGCGCCCCCGCGAGTCCCGCCGCCCCACGCCGGTGGCCCCGAGCCCGGCCGACACCAGCGCGAACTCCCCCGCCGACGTCACCCCCATCGGCCCCAGCGCCCAGACCACCGCCGCCCCGCCCCCCGTCACCCTCCCTCCCGCCGAACCCCACCCATCCGCCACCCCAACCCCCACCAAGACCAAACCCACCAAACCCAGGCCCACCAAGACCCGCACCCCGGGCAAGAAACCCGGCAACCAACCCCGCAACCGCTAACCACCCCAACAGCCTCAACCAACGCCGGCCCAGGGCAGCAGCTCGCCGAGCGGGGCGCGGGCCCGGCCCAGCAGGGCCCGGCGCATCACAACCTGGCCGGGCGCGACACGGCACAGCGCGCCCCGGAGCGCCCCGGCTCTGCGCGGCGGGGCCCAACCCCGAGCCGCCCAACCCCGAGCGGCACGACCCCGGGCGGCACGGCGCGACAGGCCTGCTGCGGCCCCGGGTGGCGCGGCGCGACAGGCCTGGGCGCCGGGTGGCGCGGCCGGCCTGGTGCGGCGGTCACGGCCGCGTGGCGGATGTTCACCACGTGGCGTGGTGGGCGTTCACCGCATCGCCTGGGCGCGCACCGGGCTGCGGGTGGCGGAGCGTGGAGCCGGTGGGCGGGGAGCGGGTTAGTCCATGGCTGCGGGACTGGCGGTGGTGGCTTGTGGCATTTGGCTGGGTGTGGGGGAGGGCGGGTGGGGGTGGGGTCGCGGGTGGGGGGTGGCTCTGGGATGATGGCGGGCACTATGCCTGCCTCCCTGCCGTTCCGTCTGGTGCGTGCCGTGGCGTTCGCCGCGGTGTGCGCGGGGCTGGGCATGGGCGCGCATGTCGTGGCCGGTGCCACCGTGGCGCTGCCCGGCGCGGTGGCGGCCATCGCGTTGTCGCTGCTGGCGGCGTTGCCGCTGACCGGGCGGGAACGTTCGGCCGGTGGGATTCTGGCGCTGCTGGTCGTGGTGCAGGCCGTTCTGCACGTGATGTTCTCCATGCTGCACGACGCGGCGCCGATGGCCGTCCAGGGCGGGCACGCGCACTCCGGGCTGGTGCCGGGGCTGGGCATGCTCGTGATGCACGGGTGGGCGATCGTTCTGACGGCGCTGTGGCTGTCGAAGGGCGAGGCCGCGCTGTGGGGACTGTTCCGCCGGGTGCTGGTGCGGCTCGGCCTGCTGCCCGCCGTACCCGTGATGGAAGGTCCTTCCGCTCCCGTACGGCACGCGGAGCCCCCCACTCCCCGCTCCGCCCTCCTGGAGCACACTCTCTCAGGCCGGGGCCCACCTCTCTTCCTCTCCGCCTGAACCCCTTCGCCCCGGGGCACACCTGACACGTTGCCTTCAAGCACGGCAACCGCTGTGGCCGGGCTGACGCGCGTCCGTGCCACGACCCGCTCAGAGGCCCCGGCAACGGACCGTGCCTGCATCGGCGACCCCTGGCCCGATCAGATCGGGCTCACCTGTCTGTGGCGGCGTGAGTCCTGTGCTCTGGGTGGCCCTGTAGCCGGGCGGAGGGCGTGTCGGGCCAGGCCCGCCATGGGTGTTGATTGCCCGAAATTTCTGGACCTTTGGAAGAGAGAGCTCATCATGCGTATTCGTCATGCCCTCCTGGCCGTCGTGGCCACCGCCGCGGTCGCCGCCTGCGGTGGACAGCAGGCCACCTCCGCCGCCCCCGTCGGCAACGCGCCCACCGGCGCCGCCTCCAGCCCCGCCTCTGACGCGCCCACCGGTACCGGCGGGGAGGCCACGCCCGGCGCCGCGGGCCCGCTGACCATCGCCGATCCCTGGATCAAGACCACGAAGAGCGGCATGACCGCCGCCTTCGGCACCATCGCCAATCCCTCCGCCGCCGCGATCACGATCGTCTCCGCCACCTCCACCGGCGCACCCACGGTGGAGCTTCACGAGACGGTCGGCGAGGGCACGCAGATGACCATGCGTCCCAAGGAGGGCGGCTTCACGATCCCGGCGGGCGGGAAGCTGGAGCTCAAGCCCGGTGGCGACCACATCATGCTGATGGACGTCACCACCCCGGTGAAGCCGGGCTCCGAGGTGGGCTTCACGCTGACGTTCAAGGACGGCGGCACGATGGAGTTCAAGGCCGTGGGCAAGGACTTCGCCGGCGCCAACGAGAAGTACCAGCCCGGCCATGAGTGACGGCGAGCGTCCTGCCGGGATCTCCCGCCGCCGCCTGCTCGCCGGTGGCGCGGCGGCGGGTGGCCTGGTCGCGACGGGTACGCTCGCCGCGGGTCTCCCGGCCGACGCCCAGGTCGCCAACGACTCCGCCGCGGGCCGGTCGGGTCAGGCCACGGCCGGGCGGACGGGAGCGGGGCACACCGGTGCGGGTCAGGCCGCGGCGGGGCAGGTCACCGCCGAGCCGATCGGAACCGGCGCGGCCACGGGGCAACCCGCCGCCCCGCAGGGCGTCGACGGCACGGCCGTGGAGCCGTTCCATGGGGCCCGGCAGGCGGGTGTCGCCACCACGCCCCAGGCCCACGCCGCCTTCGCCGGGCTCGATCTGCGCAAGGGCGTCGGCAGGGAGGCGCTCGGCAGGCTGATGCGGCTGCTCACCGACGACGCCCGGCGGCTCACCCAGGGCCGCGGCGCGCTGGCCGACACCGAGCCCGAGCTGGCGGCGCTGCCCGCGCGGCTGACGGTAACGTTCGGGTTCGGGCCGGGGCTGTTCCGGGCGGCGGGCGTCAAGGGCGGGCCGGAGCAGCTGCCGAGGTTCTCGGTGGACCGGCTGGAGGACCGGTGGTCGGGGGGCGATCTGCTGCTGCAGATCTGCTGCGACGATCCGGTCACGCTGGCCCACGCGCTGCGCATGATCGTGAAGGACACCGCGTCGTTCACGAAGGTCAGGTGGGTGCAGCGCGGGTTCCGGCAGGCGGTGCAGCGGCCGGGGCTGACCCAGCGCAATCTCATGGGGCAGCTCGACGGGACGGTCAACCCCACGCCGGGGACGCCGGAGTTCGAGCGGGCCGTGTGGATCACGGACGGGCCGCTGGCCGGTGGCACCATGCTGGTTCTGCGGCGGATCCGGATGCTCATGGACTCCTGGGACGCCGCGGACCGGGTGGCCAAGGAGTTCACGGTGGGGCGGCGGCTGGACAACGGCGCCCCGCTGAGCGGGCGGGCCGAGCATGACGAGGCCGACTTCGCCAAGGTCAACGCGATCGGCTTCCCGGTGATCTCGGAGTACGCGCACATCCGGCGGGCGCACACCCAGGACCCGGGGCTGCGGATGTTCCGCCGCGTGTACAACTACGACGACGGGGACACCGGGCTGTTGTTCGCCGCCTACCAGGCGGACGTGGCGCGGCAGTTCACGCCGGTGCAGCGCCGCCTGGCCAAGGCCGATCTGCTCAACGAGTGGACGACGCCGATCGGGTCCGCGGTCTTCTACGTCCCGCCGGGCTGCGAGGAGTCCGGCTGGGTGGGCCAGGGCCTGCTGGGCTGACGCAAAGGAGCTGGCGTAAAGGAGCTGGCGTAAAGGACCGGCTCATGGGCCGGAAGAGTAGGGCGACTCCCCGTGAGGAGCCCTATTCTTCCGGCATGGAGATCTGGATCAACCCCGCCTGCTCGAAGTGCCGGTCGGCGATCTCCCTGCTGGACGCCGAGCAGGCCGAGTACACCGTCCGCCGCTACCTGGACGACCCGCCCACCGAGGCGGAGATCCGCGAGGTGCTCTCCCGCCTCGGCCTGGAGCCCTGGGACATCACCCGCACCGGCGAGGACGCCGCCGGGGACATGGCCTCCTGGCCCCGCGATCCGGGCAGCCGCGACCGGTGGATCCGGGCGCTGGCCGAGCACCCGATCCTGATCCAGCGCCCCATCATCACCGCCGACGACGGCCACGCGGTGATCGGCCGGACGGAGGAGTCCGTCCGCTCCGTCCTCCCGCCACGATGATCACCGCCGCGGGAGCCGCGGCGGTGATCACAGCCTGTCGGGCTATTGGATCGGGACCTGCAGTTCCCGGAACCCGGCGATCTTGACGCTCAGCCCCGAGGCCCCGTCCGGCAGTGCGAACAGCCCCCAGAACTCCCGCTTCTGCCCCGGCGCGAACTTCTCGGTGCCCAGCCGGACCCCGGAGACGCCGCTGCACGCGCAGTACGATCCCGGGTCGTCACCGGTCTGGACCTCGATGCGGCCGGGCAGGTACCGGCGGCGGTCCGCCTGATCGGTGAGGACGACCGCGCTGGCGGACTGGTACTTGTACGACTGCCAGTCCTGGCCGTCGTGCAGGTCGTTGTACCACGCCTCCGCCGTGCCCTCGTTGGCGATCGTGTAGGTGAGCAGGCCGAGCCCGCCCGGCAGCCGGCGCAGCCCGGTGACCTCCATGGCGATGGGCTGGCCGTCGGCCTTGGTGGTGCCCGTCAGGTCGTCGCCGGGGCCCACGGTGGAGACGACGTCCTGGGAGGGGGACGGCCGCGCGGCGGCCCGCGGCTTGGCGAAGGTCACCGTGACCCGCCGGTTGCGCCGCTTGCCCTCGTCGGTGTCGTTGCTGTACAGGGGGCGGCGGGAGCCGTACCCCTTGGTCTGAAAGGCGACGCCGTCGCGCGTCAGCAGCGGCGCGAGCGCGGCCTTCACGGCCTGGGCGCGGCGCGCGGACAGCGGGTCGTTGATGGCGTCGTTGCCGGAGGAGTCGGCGTGGCCCTCGACCTTGACCTCGGTGGCGGGCGAGGCCTCGATGAGCTTGGCGGTACGCGCGAGCACCGCCTTGGCCCGCGAGGTGAGCACCGCCTTGTCCACGGCGAACAGCACGTCGGATGACAGGTTCACCCGGAGGTCCTTGCCGTCGTCCGCGGTCTCCTCGGTCCTGTCGTTCGACTCCGACGGCAGCACGACGCGGTGGACGAGCGGGGTGACGGGCTCGGCGTCGGGGTCGGGGAAGTCGCCCTGCGGCGGGTCGTCGCTGACGGGGACGTTGAGCATGGGCGGGGCCAGCGGGGTGACGACGGTCGCGGTCTGCTGGTCGCCGCTGGGGGCGGGCATGACGGCGTAGAGGGAGATCGAGGCGCCCGGCTTGATGAAGTAGCCGATGTCGTCGCGCTTCTCGTCGGTGCAGAGGCAGGGGCTGCCCTCGGGCTTGTACGGCAGGATCCAGGTCCGGGCTTGCTCGTCGAGCACGCCGATGCCGGAGGCCCACCTGATCGCGCCGAGCTTGCGGGTCTCGTCGCCCATCGCGCCGGTCCAGGTGAGGTCCTTGTCCGCACCGGTGTTCGTGAGGCGGATCTGGACCACCAGATGCTTGGCCTTGAGCCGGTTGAGCCCGACCACTTCGACCTTGAGGTCGGGGGTCATGGTGCTGCGGGTCTCGGCCAGGGCGGGGCGGTCATCGCTCGTGGCGGAGGGGGTGACCGCGGGCGTCGTCGTCGCCGGGGTGGTGGCGGGGGTCGCCTCGGGGGCCTTCGTGGGGGGCGGCGCGGCCTGCTGCGGTTGGGGCAGCATCCCGCAGCCGGTGGTGGCCAGCGTCAGGACGGCGGCCAGGGCCAGGATCCGGTTAGACATGGCGGAGATTGTGCCATGACCGAAACACCAAACTATTCGAAAAGGGTACTTTCAGCTCAGGGCGTCGTCCACGGCATCCGGTGACAGAACGTGGTCCAGGACCATCACCGCGCAGCCGGTGATGCCCGCCCCCGCGCCCATCCTGCTCGCCTCGATCCGCAGCGTGCGGGTGGCGAGGGCGGTGGAGCGCCGGTAGACGACCTCGCGGATGCTGGACACCAGGGGACCGAACGTCTCGGCCACGTCGCCGCCCAGCACCACCACCGACGGGTTGAGGATGTTGACCGCGGAGGCCAGCACCTCGCCGATGCGCCGGCCCGCCTCGCGTACCGTCGCCATCGTCTGGGCGTCGCCGGCCCGCACGAGCGCGGTGACGTCCTCGATGGTCTTGACGTCCTTGCCCGCGGCGCGCAGGTCGCGCAGCAGCGCGGTGCCGCTGGCCACCGAGTCGACGCAGTCGATGTTGCCGCACCGGCACAGCACACCGCCGCCGTCGCGTACGGGGATGTGGCCGATCTCCCCCGCCGCGCCGAGGGCGCCGCGCAGGATCTCGCCGCCGGAGATGATCCCGGCGCCGATCCGGGTGGAGATCTTCACGAACATGAGGTCGGTGACGTTCGCGTGGGCGCCGCGGTGCTCGCCGATGGCCAGGACGTTCACGTCGTTGTCGACCAGCACGGGCACGTCGAAGCGGGCCCTGATCAGCGGCGGGATGACCACGCCCGTCCAGGAGGCCATGACCCGGGCGCTCTCGGTGCGCCCCTGGGCGAACTCGACGGTCGCCGGCACGCCCATGCCCACGCCGCGGACCCGCGAGCGCGGGGTGTCGCCGAGCAGTTCGTCCCAGGTGTCCATGAGCAGCGGCAGCACGACGTCGGGCCCCTGCTCGACGTCGATGTGGAAGCGCCGTGCGGCCAGTTCCGCGCCGGACAGGTCACACACCGCCACCCGGGTACGGCTGGCGCCGAGCGCGGCCACCAGCACCACGCCGCCCCCGGCGTTGAACTCCAGCCTGACCGGCGGCCGCCCGCCGGTGGAGGGCGCGTCGGTGCGCTCCACCACGAGGCCGCGCTCGATCAGCTCGCCCACCCGCAACTGCACGGCAGGCCGGGACAGTCCCGTGACCCGGCCGAGGTCCGCTCGCGTCACGGCCTCTCCGGTGCGGATGAGCCGCAGGAACTCGCCACTGGTGGCGAGGGGCGCGGCGGTACGTCGAGGCATCGACTTAGTGAATCACACCTGCTTAAGTCATGAACAGTCCCGACTTTCTTATCTCAAATAGCAAAACTCGGGTTGTGCACGACCCAAACTCTGGCTAATGTCCGTTCTGTCCTTGCTTGGCTGATCATCGGAGCTCGTGTCGTGTCCCCCCTCTCGTCTCCCGCCGCCGTCCACGCCGCCGACCTCGTCGTTTTCGGCGGGACCGGCGACCTGTCCATGCGCAAGCTGATCCCGGCGCTGTACCACAGCGACAGGGACGGCCGCCTGGCGCCAGAGACCCGCGTCATCGCCATGTCCCGGGGCGGGCTCACCGACGCCGACTTCCGGGGCAAGGTCGACGCCGAGGTACGCGACCAGGTCCCCGTCGACGACCCGGCCGTCTGGCAGCGCTTCCTGGGCCGCCTGCACCACGTGTCGGTGGACGTCGGCGGCCCTTCCGGCAACCCGGACAAGTCCGGCTGGGCCGAGCTGTCGAAGCAGCTCGCCGGGCACGAGCAGCGTGACCGCGTCTTCTACCTGGCCAGCCCGCCGATGACGTTCGGCCCGTTCTGCCGCGAACTGCACGAGGCCGGCCTGGTCACCCCGCAGTCGCGGGTGGTGCTGGAGAAGCCGCTCGGCCGCGACCTGCCCAGCGCACAGCGCATCAACGACGAGGTCGGCGCGATCTTCGACGAGCACCAGATCTTCCGCATCGACCACTACCTCGGCAAGGAGACCGTGCAGAACCTGCTCGTGCTCCGCTTCGCCAACGCCTTCCTCGAGCCGATCTGGAACTCCCTCTGGATCGACCACGTGCAGATCACCGTCGCCGAGACCGTCGGCACGCCCGGCCGCCGCGGCTACTACGACCAGGCGGGCGCGCTGCGCGACATGGTCCAGAACCACCTGCTGCAACTGCTCACGCTCACCGCGATGGAGCCCCCGGCGCGCAACGACCGCGAGGCCATCCGCGACGAGAAGGTGAAGGTGCTGCAGGCGCTGCGCCCCATCCAGGAGGGCAGCGAGGTCGACCGCTTCACGGTCCGCGGCCAGTACACGGCTGCGTCCAATGCGCCCGAGTCCGGCGCGGCGGGACCGATGGTCGGCTACCTCGACGAGCCCGCCTCCACCCCGCCCACCGAGGACTCCAAGCGGGTCGAGACGTTCACCGCCATCCGCGCCGAGATCAAGAACTGGCGCTGGGCGGGCGTGCCGTTCTACCTGCGCACCGGCAAGCGCATGCCGCGTCGCGTCTCGGAGATCGTGGTGCAGTTCAAGGACGTGCCGCACTCCATCTACCCCGGCGGCTCGCCCAACCGCCTGGTGCTGCGCCTGCAGCCGGAAGAGGGCATCGAGCTGCACATCATGGCCAAGGAGCCGGGCGCGGGCGAGACCACGCTCAAGCCGGTGCCGCTGTCGCTGAGCTTCGGCGAGACCTTCACCGCCCGCGTCCCCGAGGCCTACGAGCGCCTCCTGACCGACGTGCTGGCCGGCAACCCGACGCTGTTCATGCGCCGCGACGAGGTCGAGGCCGCCTGGCGCTGGATCGACCCGATCCTGGCGGCCTGGGAGTCCTCTCCCGAACCGCCGGAGCCCTACCCCGCGGGCACCGCCGGCCCCGCGGGCGCCCACGAACTGCTCGGCCGCAGCGGCCGGGCCTGGCACGAGGAGGCGTGATGACCAACCGGGAGATCCAGGAGATCACTGACCGGATCGCCGAGCGCAGCGCCGCCAGCCGTACCGCCTATCTGGCGCGCGTCCGCCGCGACGGCGAGGCCGCCCGCGCCCAGGGCCCCGCCCGCGCGCACCTCGGCTGCGCGAACCTCGCGCACGGCTTCGCGGCCGCCTCCGCCGAGGACAAGCCCCTCCTCCGCGGTACGGCCAAGCCCGGCATCGCCATCGTCACCAGCTACAACGACATGCTCAGCGCCCACCAGCCGTACGAGACCTACCCGCCGGAGCTGAAGAGGGCGGTGCGCGCGGCCGGCGGCGTGGCGCAGGTCGCGGGCGGCGTGCCGGCCATGTGCGACGGCATCACCCAGGGCCGCGCCGGCATGGAGCTGTCGCTCTACAGCCGCGACGTGATCGCCATGTCCACGGCCATCGCGCTGTCGCACGACATGTTCGACGCCTCGCTGCTGCTGGGCGTCTGCGACAAGATCGTGCCGGGCCTGTTCATCGGCGCGCTGCACTTCGGGCACCTGCCGGCGATCTTCGTCCCGGCCGGTCCGATGGCCTCCGGGCTGCCGAACAAGGTCAAGGCGCGCACCCGGCAGCTGTTCGCCGAGGGCAAGGTCGGCCGCACGGAGCTGCTGGAGGCCGAGGCCGCCTCCTACCACTCCCCCGGCACCTGCACCTTCTACGGCACCGCCAACTCCAACCAGGCGCTCATGGAGGTCATGGGCCTGCACCTGCCCGGCTCCACGTTCGTCAACCCGCACACCGAGCTGCGTCACGCCCTGACCGAGGCGGCCGGGCGGCGGGCCGTGGAGATCACCGCGCACGGCTCCGAGTACACCCCGATCGGCGAGCTCGTCGACGAGAAGTCGATCGTCAACGCCTGCGTGGCGCTGCTGGCCACCGGCGGCTCCACCAACCACACGCTGCACCTGGTGGCCATGGCCGCCGCCGCGGGCATCGTGCTGACCTGGGACGACCTGGCCTGCCTGTCGAAGGTCGTGCCGTCGCTGACCAAGATCTACCCCAACGGCCAGGCGGACGTGAACCACTTCCGCGACGCCGGTGGCATGCAGGTGCTCATCGGCGACCTGCTCGACCACGGGCTGCTGCACGGCGACGTGCTGACCGTGGCCGGGCGCGGGCTCGACCACTACCGCTCGGCCCCGTCGCTGAAGGACGGCGCGCTGGTCTGGGAGGAGCGCACCGAGGGCAGCTCCGACCTCGGCGTGCTGGCGCCGGTGTCGGCGCCGTTCGCGGCCGACGGCGGGATCCACATGGTCGAGGGCAACCTCGGCTGCGCCGTCAGCAAGGTGTCGGCGGTCAAGCCGGAGCACCTGGTCATCGAGGCACCGGCCAAGGTCTTCGACGACCAGCTCGAACTGCTGGCCGCCTTCGAGGCCGGCGCGCTGGACGGGCAGGACTTCGTGGCCGTCATCCGCTACCAGGGGCCCTCGGCCAACGGCATGCCCGAGCTGCACAAGCTGACGCCGCCGCTGGCCGTCCTGCTCGATCGGGGGCAGAACGTGGCGATCGTCACCGACGGCCGGATGTCCGGCGCGTCGGGGAAGGTTCCGGCGGCCATCCACCTGTCGCCGGAGGCCGCCGACGGCGGGGCCATCGCGCTCGTGCGCGAGGGCGACGTCATCCGGCTCGACTCCGCCGCCGGGACCCTGGAGGTGCTGGCGGACCTGTCGGGACGCGAACCGCAGGGGCGGGCGCTGAGCGACGCCGAGTGGGTGGGGACGGGACGTGAGCTGTTCGCCGCCTTCCGGCGGATGGCCGGGCCGGCCGAGTACGGGGCCGGGGTCTTCGGGGTGAGCGGGGCCGAGCAGCCCGAGCACGGGCCTGGCCTGGGCTTCGCCGCGCCGGCCGGGGCCGCGCACGCGGAGGCCACGCCGTCCCGGCTGAAGGTCATGGAAGAGCACGCCCGCCACGCCGCGGAGCACGCCGGTGGGTGAGCTGCCGTGGCTGGTCGCCGACGTCGGCGGCACCAATGCCAGGTTCGGGCTGGTCACCGCGCCGGGCGAGGCTCCCTCGCACGTCGCGGTGCTGGCCGGGGCCGATCACGCGAGCCTTCCGGATGCCGTAGCCGCCTATCTCGCGGACCACGCGGGCGGAGTGCGGCCGGGGGCGGCGTGCGTGGCGGTCGCGGGACCGATCGGCGGTGACTCCTACCAGCTGACGAACCTGCCGTGGTCGGGGTCGGTCAGGGACCTGGGCGTGCCGTACGCGGTGCTGCTCAACGACTTCGAGGCGCTGGCCGTGTCCCTGCCCCACCTGGGCGCGGACGACCTGGCCGACCTCGGCGGGCCGGTGCCGGGCGACGGGATCAAGGCGGTGCTCGGGCCGGGGACCGGGCTCGGGGTGGCCGGGCTGGTGCCGGCCGACCATGGCTGGATCCCGGTGCCGGGCGAGGGCGGCCACGTCAGCGTCCCGGTGCACGACGAGCGCGAGCAGGAGATCGTCGCCGCGCTGCGCGCGCAGGGGTTGCGGCACGTCGAGGCCGAGCACGTCCTGTCCGGCCCCGGGCTGGCGCGCCTGTACCGGGCGCTGGCGCTGGTCAACGGCGCCGCCCCCGAGGACGGGCTGAGCGCCGCGGAGATCGTCGCCCGCGCCGGCGACCCGCTGTGCGCCGAGACCGTGGACGTCTTCTGCGCCATGCTCGGGACGTTCGCCGGGAACGTCGCGCTCACCCTGGGCGCCAGGGGCGGCGTCTACATCGGCGGCGGCGTGCTCCCCCGTATCGTGGAGCGCGTGCGAGCCAGCGCCTTCCGCCGGCGGTTCGCCGCCAGTCCCAGCATGTCCGGGTACCTGTCGTCGATCGCCACCACGCTGATCGTCGCGCCGCAGCCGGCGCTGACGGGGGCGGCGGCCTGGCTGACCCAGCAGCTTTCGAGGAGAAGTGTCTATGAGCCTGCTTGATCTCGCCCCTGTCGTGCCCGTCGTGGTGATCGACGACGTGGAGACGGCGGTCCCGCTCGCGCGGGCGCTCGTCGCGGGCGGGCTTCCGGTCATCGAGGTGACCCTGCGTACGGCTGCCGCCCTGGAGTCGATCGCGCGCATCGCGGCGGAGGTTCCGGACGCGGTGATCGGCGCCGGGACCATCCGGTCGGCGGCCGACATCGCGGCGGCCGTCGGGGCGGGGTCGAAGTTCCTGGTCTCGCCCGGTACGACCCCGGCGCTGGCCGAGGCGCTGCTGGGGTCCGGCGTGCCGTTCCTGCCGGGGGCGGCGACCGCTTCCGAGGTCATGGCGCTGGCGGAGCGGGGTGTCAAGGAGCTCAAGTTCTTCCCGGCCGAGGCGGCGGGCGGCCTGCCGTACCTGAAGAGCCTGGCGGGGCCGCTGCCGGACGTGCGGTTCTGCCCGACCGGCGGGATCAGGCCGGCCACCGCCCCCGACTACCTGGCGCTCCCGAACGTGGGCTGTGTGGGCGGCACGTGGCTCACGCCCGCCGACGCCCTGGCCGCGGGCGACTGGGCGCGGGTGGAGAAGCTCGCCGCGGAAGCGGCCGCGCTGCGTCCCTGAAGGATCAGCCGAGGCGGGCCAGGGCGGCGGAGATGGCCTGGGCGGCGCCTCTGACGGAGATGCCGAGGCGGGCCAGGGGCAGGGCGACCGCCGGTCCGGCCACCGAGATCGACATGGCCACCTTGCCCGCGGCGTCGAACACCGGCGCCGCCACGCAGGCCACCCCGTCGGCGAACTCCTCCTGGGCGTAGGCGACGCCGTAGTGGCGTACGCGGGCGAGTTCGCGGTCCAGGCCGGTCAGGCTGGTGATCGTGCGGCGGGTCAGGCGCGGCGGGCTGCCCTGGTCGGCCAGCGACTGGCGTAGCCCGGAGTCGTAGGCGAGCAGCGTCTTGCCGATGGCCGTGCAGTGCAGCGGCGCCCGGTCCACGCCGTCGGAGGGCGAGGCGACTCGGTTGTGGCCGTAGACCCGCTCGACGTACTCGGCTTCCAGGCCCGACAGCACGGCCAGGTTGACCGTCTGGCGGGTGGTCTCGTACAGGTACAGCAGGTACGGCAGGACGGCCCGCCTGGTCCCGGGGATGCGGCCCCGGGCGTCGCCGAGCCGGGCGAGCAGGTCGCCGACGAGGTAGTCGGTGCCGGCCCGTTTGGCCAGGGACCGCGAGCACAGGACCGCGAGGATCCGGTGGGCGGTCGACTTGGGCAGGCCGGTGTTCCTGCACAGTTGCGACAGGCTGATCGGCTGCGCCGCGGCGCTGAGCGAGAAGAGGATGTCGATCCCCTTCTCCAGGCTGCCCGGCTGGGCGGCCTCCGGTGCGCGCCGGTGCTGCACGATCGACTTCCCCGGCATGTCCACCATCCTCATCCTCGCCAAGGAGAAGGAAGGGCTTCCCCCGGGGTGCGATCCATGGTTTCGGGTTTACCCGAACCAGGGATCAAGCACACCGTCCTTGCTAACGATTGTGAAACCTTCTGACCTGGCCGTTTGACGGGGAATAGGTGGGGAAGGGCGTGATTTATCCCCCACCAGAGGGCTGGTGTCGCCCATGCCCATCCCGTTTCCCTTCCTTGGCCGTGACCTGGCGGTGGATCTCGGCACCGCCAACACTCTCGTCTACGTCCGAGACCGCGGCATCGTGCTCGACGAGCCGTCCGTCGTGGCGATCAACACCCGCACCGACAAGATCGTCGCCGTCGGCGGCGACGCCAAGCAGATGATCGGCCGCACCCCCGGCTACATCGTCGCCATCCGCCCGCTCAGGGACGGTGTGATCACCGACCTGGAGGTCGCCGAGCGCATGTTGCGCTCCTTCATCCAGAAGGTCCACCGCCGCCGCTACATCGTCCGCCCCCGCGTCGTGGTCGCCGTGCCCAGCGGCACCACCGGCGTCGAGCAACGCGCCGTCAAAGAGGCCTGTTACGAGGCCGGCGCCCGCCAGGTCTACCTCATCGAGGAGCCGATGGCCGCCGCGATAGGCGCCGGCCTGCCCGTGCACGAGCCGGCCGGCAGCATGGTCGTCGACGTGGGCGGCGGCACCACCGAGGTGGCCGTGATCTCGCTCGGCGGCATCGTCAGCTCCACCTCCATCCGGGTCGGCGGCGACGAGCTCGACCAGGCGATCATCGCCCACACCAAGAAGGAACACGGCCTCATGCTCGGCGAGCGCACCGCCGAGCAGCTCAAGATGAACATCGGCTCCGCCTACCCCGACGGAGACGACCCGATGGCCGAGATCCGCGGCCGCGACCTGGTCAGCGGTCTGCCCAAGACCGTCCCGGTGAGCGCCGCAGAGATCCGTGCGGCGCTGGCCGAGCCGGTCAACGCCATCGTCGAAGCGGTCCAGGCCACGCTGGACGAGTGCCCGCCCGAACTGTCGGGCGACCTCATGGACAGCGGCATCGCCCTCACCGGCGGCGGAGCGAAGCTGCTCGGGCTCGACCGGCGGCTGTCGGAGGCCACCGGCATGCCGATCAAGCTGGTGGAGAACCCGCTGCAGTCGGTGGTGCTCGGCTCCGGCCGGTGCGTGGAGGAGTTCGGCCGCCTGAAGGACGTCTTCGTACCGGAGACCCGTCGCTGATCTGGAAGGAGGCGACCTGCGGATGCGCTCGGGGGCCGCCGGGGAGGAAGAAGGATGAGACGGGGCCGGGGCGCGCTCGGCAGGAAACCGGGCCGGGGCCGGCTGGTGGTGGGCGTCCTCGTGCTGGCCGCGGCGCTGCTCATCGCCGCCGACCGGGAGGCCGCGCTGCAACCGCTGCTCACCGCGGGCGCCGCGGTGGCCGGACCGGTCGAGAGGGCGGTCTCCGGCCTGGCCGCCGGCGGCTCCGACAGCCGCCGGATCCGGGCGCTGGAGCAGGAGAACGCCCGCCTGCGGGCCGAACTCTGGACCCGCCCCCACCGGCCCGACCCCGCCACGCCAGGACCGCGCTTCGTCGCGGCCCAGGTCATCGCGTACGGCGGGCAGCAGGGCCTGTCCGCCACCGTCACCATCGACGCCGGCACCGCCTCCGGCGTCCGACCCGATCTGACCGTGCTCAACGGCGACGGCCTGGTGGGCAGGGTCGTCGCCGCCGGTCCCGGCACCGCCACCGTCCTGCTGGCCAGCGACGCCACCTCGGTCGTCGGCGCCCGCCTCCAGGGTGAGAAACCGGGCGAGGTCGGCACCGTCACCGGCGGCGGCAAGCCCGGCGGCCTGCTGCGCCTGAACCTGCTCGACGCCGAGGCCCCGGTCTCGGCGGGCCAGAAGGTGGTGACGTTCGGCTCGCGGCGGATGGTGCCCTTCGCCCCCGGCGTCCCGATCGGCACCATCGTCAGCGTCTCGCCCGCCACCGATCCCCTCACCCGTACCGCCCTGGTCCGTCCGGCGGCCCGCCTCACCGCCCTCGACGCGGTCGCCGTCGTGATCCCGCCGGGGAACGCGCCGTGATGCCCGCGCGGGCCTGGGCGGCGGTCGCGCTCGCGCCGCTGATCCAGGTGGTGCTGGTCAACCGGCTGTCGCTGCCCGGCGGCGTCACCCCCGACCTGACCCTGCTGGCGGTCCTGGCCGCCGCCCGCCTTCGGGGGCCGGTCGCGGGCGCGGTGGCCGGGTTCGCCGCGGGCGCCGTCCTCGACCTGATCCCGCCGGCCGTGCACCCGGTGGGGCGCGACGCGCTGGCCCTGTGCCTGGCCGGGTACGTCGCCGGCCACCTGCTCAGGCTGCCGGCCGTCGCCGCCTTCCCGCTGGGCGTGCTGGCCGGGCTGCTGTTCACCGCGGGCGTCCACGCGGCGCTCGGCGACCCGCGCGCCGGGGGCCCGGCGCTCGTCCACGTCCTCCCCCTGGCCGCCGCCTACACGGTGGCCGCGAGCCCCCTGGTCTGGTTCCCGATGCGGTGGAAGGCGCCCGATGCGTTCCCGGCTGCTGGTCCTGCACGTGCTGATCGCCTCCTTGCTGCTCATCCTGCTCATCCGGCTGTGGGACGTGCAGGTGCGCCACGGCGACGACTACGCCAGGGCCGCGGCGGAAGATCACGTCAGGCAGGTGGTCGTGCCGCAGGTCAGGGGCGGGATCCTCGATGACCGCGGCCGCCCGCTGGTGCGCAACCGCACCCGGCTGGCGGTCACGGTCGACCACGTGGCGCTGACCCGCCGGCGCGACGGCGGGCGCGCGGTGCTCGACCGGCTGGCCTCCGTGCTCGGCGTCCCGGCCGCGCGCCTGGCCGAGCAGGTCCGCCTGTGTACGGCCGGCGTCCGCCCCCCGTGCTGGCCCGGCTCGCCGTACCAGCCGATCCCCGTGGCGGGGGAGGTGAGCACGCGGGCGGCGCTGCAGATCGCCGAGCGGCCCGAGCTGTTCCCCGGCGTGAGCGCCGACCCCGTGCCGGTGCGCGAGCACCCGCGCGGCGAGCTGGCGGCGCACACGCTCGGCTACGTCGCGCCGTCGGGCGGCGGCGACCCGGCCAGTGGCATCGGGCTGTCCGGTCAGGAGGGGCTCGAGGCCCGCTACGACGCCGACCTGAGCGGGCGGCCGGGCAAGCGCGAGGTGGTCGTGGACACCACCGGCCAGGTCGTCAGGACGCTCACCGAGACGCCGCCGGTGGCCGGGCACGACCTGGTGACCAGCATCGACGCCGAGGTGCAGGAGGTGGCTGAGCGGGCGCTGCGCCGGGCGGTGGAGGGGGCGCGCGACCGGCGGCTGCCCGCGGACGCCGGCGCGGCGGTGGTCATGGACGTGCGGACGGGACGGGTGGTGGCGCTGGCCGCCCACCCGGGCTACGACCCGGACGTGTGGTCGGGCGGCATCTCCGGCGACGCCTACCGCGAGCTGCGCGGCAGGCTGCAGCCCAAGGCGATCCAGGGCCAGTGGGCGCCGGGCTCCACCTGGAAGATCACCTCGGCCGCCGCGGCGGTGAAGGCGGGCTACGCGCTCGACGGGATCTATGGCTGCCCGGGGTCGTTCCGGGTGGGCGCCAGGTCGTTCAGGAACTTCCGCGGGATCCCGCTCGGCAGCATGCCGCTGAGCCGGGCGCTGACCGCCTCGTGCGACACGATCTTCTACCGGTTCGCCTACGAGATGTGGCTCAAGGACGGCGGTACGAAGCCCGGCAAACGGCCCAAGGATCCGATGCAGAAGATGGCGGCGGCCTTCGGGTTCGGCAAGCGCACCGGGATCGACCTGCCCGGCGAGGCGGCCGGGCGGCTGCCGACGCGGGCGTGGAAGCGCGCGTTCTGGGCGCAGACCAGGAAGCAGTCGTGCAAGGAGGCCAAGCGGGCCAGGTCCGCCTACGTCCGGGCGATCGCGAAGGAGAGCTGCGTGGACGGGCACCGGTGGTGGGCGGGCGACGCGGCCAACTTCTCCATCGGGCAGGGTGACGTGCTCGTGACGCCGTTGCAGCTGGCCAGGGCGTACGCGGCGCTGGCCAACGGCGGCAAGCTGTTCACGCCGCGCGTGGGCAAGGCGGTCGTGCGGGCCGACGGCAGCGTGGTGCGGCGGATCAAGCCGAAGGTGGCCGGGCGGCTGCCGGTGCCGGGAAAGGTGCTCGCCTACATCCGCAAGGCGCTGGCCGAGGTGCCCAAGAGCGGGACGGCGGCCGGGGCGTTCGCCGGGTTCCCGCTGGACCGGCTGGCGGTGGCCGGCAAGACGGGTACGGCGGAGGCGTACGGCAAGAAGGACACCTCCTGGTTCGCCTCCTTCGCACCGGCCGGCAAACCGCGCTACGCCGTGGTGGTCGTGGTCTCGCAGGGCGGGACGGGCGCGTCGACGGCGGCGCCGGCCGTACGGGAGATCTGGTCGGGCATGTACGGGCTGGAGGGCAGGAAGGCGGCCCTGCGGTGAGGGCACAGCGGCCCGACTGGGTGCTGGCCGTGGCGGCGGTGGCGCTGTGCGGGCTGGGCGCGGTGCTGGTGTGGTCGGCCACCGAGCCCCGGCTGCTGGATGCCGGGCAGGATCCGCTCACCTACCTCAAGCGGCAGCTCGTCAACATCGCCGTCGGGGTCGCGGTGATGGTCGCGCTCTCCGCCACGGGTCACCGGGTGCTGCGGGCGTACACGCCGTGGGCCTATCTGGGCGCGGTGCTCAGCCTGGCGGCGGTGCTGACGCCGCTTGGCCGTACCGTGAACGGGGCGCAGGCGTGGCTCGGTCTCGGGCCGCTGCAGGTGCAGCCGTCGGAGCCGGCGAAGCTGGCGCTCGTGCTGGCGCTGGCCACCGTGCTCGCCGAGCGGGCCGACGGCGAGCGGCGGCCGCGCTCGACCCAGGTCGGGCTGGCGCTGGCCCTGGCCGCGCCGCCCGCCGCGCTCATCCTGCTGCAGCCCGACATGGGCACGTTCCTGATCCTGGCCGCGGTGGTGCTGGGGGCGCTGTTCGCCGCCGGGGTGGCGCTGCGGTGGCTGCTGGCGCTGAGCGGGTCGGCCGTCGCGGCGGGGGCCGCCGCCTGGTTCCTGGGCCTGCTCCAGCCGCACCAGGTGAGCCGTCTCATCGCCTTCGCCGAGCCGGGGGCAGACCCGCTCGGCGCCGGCTACACCGCCAAGGAGGCGCTGGTCACGGTCGGCTCGGGCGGCGCGTTCGGGCGCGGGTTGTTCAACGGCGACCAGACGGCCGGGCGGTTCGTGCCCGAGCAGCACACCGACTTCGTCTTCACCGTGGCCGGCGAGGAACTCGGCTTCCTCGGCTCGGCGCTGATCGTGGCCCTGCTGGCGGTGGTGCTGTGGCGCGGGCTGCGGATCGCGGGCCGCGCGGGCTCGTTCGGCTGCGTCGCCGCGGCGGCGATCGTGTGCTGGCTGGCGCTCCAGACGTTCGTGAACATCGGCATGGCGCTCGGGCTGGCCCCCGTGATCGGCGTCCCGCTCCCCCTGGTCTCCTACGGCGGGTCGGCCACGGTGGCCGCCTTGGCCGCGATCGGCGTCCTGCAGTCGATCCACCGAGGCCATCCACCCAAAGGGCACTGACCTGCGGTTTTCCCTGCCGGAACACAGCCTGGAAATTCGCACTCGGCGTTCCATCGGCCGAAACGGATGATTGCCTCATTGATGCTGTGGAGTTCCCATCAATGGCATGAGCACCACAAGCCGGGCCATCGCCGACTGGATGCGGCTGCGGGACCTCACCACCGTCTTCGGCGGCCCGGGAGCCGACGGCGCCTTCCCCGGCGACGTCCGCCGCGTCCGCGGCCTCCAGGAGGCCGTCGTGGTCGCGATGGCCGACGGGTACGCCTCCGTCACCGGCCGCCCCGCCCTCGTCGACCTCGGGTGCGCGGCCCACGGGGCGGGCGCCGTCCTCGGGGCCGCCGCCAACCACACCCCGCTCATCGTCACGACCGGTCCGGGGCGGACCGGCGAGGGCCGCGAACCCGCCGGGCCCGCCGTCAAGTGGTCCTGCGCGCCCGCCCCGCGTGACGTGCCCGCCGCGCTGGAGTGGGCCTACCACGTCGCCCTCACCCCGCCGCGCGGCCCCGTGTTCCTGTCGCTGCCCGCCGGACTGGCCGCGGCCGACGCGGACCCGGCGCCCGCGGTCCGCCCCCTGGCCGCCGCGGCCGCCCCCGACCCTATCGCGCTGGCCGTACTGGCCGAGCGGCTCGACCGCGCACGCTCGCCCGTGCTCGTCGTCGGCGCCGACGTGGACGCCTCGGGCGGCTGGGCGGCCGCGGTCGAACTCGCCGAGCGCTGCGCCCTGCCCGTCTGGGAGGCCGCGCAGTCCGGCCGCGTGTCCTTCCCGCAGTCCCATCCGCACTACCGCGGCGCCCTGCTCCCGGACGCCGGGCCGGCCGCCCGCCAGCTCGCCGCCCACGACCTGGTCCTCGCCGCCGGCGTCCCGCCGCCGGAGGGCGTCGCCGCCGTCCTGCTCACCTCCGACCCGTCCTGCGCCGCCTTCGGCGACGTCATCGTGGGCGACGTACGGCAGGCGCTGACCGCCCTGACCGAACTCACCAAGCTCAGGCAGGAACCCCTGCCCGGCACCTGGCCGGCGCCCTCCCCCGCGCCCCGCGGCAGCCGTCCGATGAGCCTCGTCACCGCGCTGGCCGCGCTGGCCGAGGGCGCGCCCCCCGAGACGATCTGGGTCAGCGAGTCCCCGCCCAGCCGCCCCGTCTTCCACGACCAGATCAGGATCGACCGGCCCGGCTCGTTCCTGTGCGCGGCGGGCGGCGGCGCCGGGCACGGGCTGCCCGCCGCCATCGGCGCCCAGCTCGGCGAGCCGTCCCGGCCGGTCGTGGCCGTCGTCGGCGACGGGTCGCTGCAGCACGCCGTCGCCGCCCTGTGGAGCGCCGCCGCGTACCGGGTGCCGCTGACGGTCGTGGTCCTCACCGACGGCACGCAGGCGATGCTGCGCTGGCTGTCGCGCCTCGACGGCGCGGGCCCCGGCGCCGACCTCTGCGCCATCGCCAAGGGGTACGGCGTCGCCGCCGGCCACGTGGAGTCCGCCGAGGCGCTGACCGCCGCGCTGCGCGTCGCGACCGCCTCCGACCTGCCCATGCTCGTCGAGGTCCCCGTGAACGGGCCTTAGCGTGGGCGCACCCAGGCCCGCGTGCACCGCCGCGCACCCTATTGAGCGGCGGGCACGACGGGAGGCCCGGCGGCGTCCCGGTCACCGTGGTTCGTGTCCGAGGCGCGCTTCCATGCCCGTGCCGGGCGCCGCCGCTGCCTTCGGGAAGGGGGTGATCGCATGAAGACGGGCTCCGGCGTCAGCTGGATCCGCTAGTCCACGCACCCTCCGGAGGGCCCCCGTACCGTGGTGGCGCCGATCCCCGGGGCGGGAGCCGTACCCTTCCCGCCGCGGCCGGACCCTCCGGAGCCTCAGAGCCCCGGCCTGCGATGCGACCCAGTGCGACGCCTGATCGTCTCCCAACCGTTAGAGTCTTGGGAGAAAAGGCATGCCGGGCGGAGGATCGGTCGGTTTGAGACGGCGGGATGACGACGGTGAGAGGGCGGCGAGGGTGGGAAAGCGCGGTCCGCTGACCCCCGACGACCCGTCCGAGATCGGCCCGTATGAGCTGGTCAAGCGCCTTGGCTCGGGCGGTATGGGCACCGTCTACCTGGCCAAGGGCGCCGACGGGTCCAAGGTGGCGCTGAAGGCGATCCGCCGCGACTTCGCCGCCGACCCGGTCTACCGGGCGCGCTTTCACGAAGAGGTGTCCAACGCGCGCAAGGTCGCCTCGTTCTGCACCGCGCGCGTACTCGACCACGGCGAGCACGACGGCCTGCTCTACCTCGTCACCGAGTACATCGACGGCGTCTCCCTGGAGGACCACCTCATCGAGCACGGCGCGCTGGAGCCGTCGGTGCTGCACGCGGCCGCGGTGGGCGTGGCGGCGGCGCTGACCGCCATCCACGCCGTCGGCCTGGTCCACCGGGACCTGAAGCCGGCCAACGTCATGCTCACCCTCGCCGGGCCGCGCGTGATCGACTTCGGATTGGCCCGTTCCACGCACGTCAACTCCCGCCACACCAACGCCGGCATGGTCATGGGCACACCCGGCTGGATCGCGCCCGAGCAGGTCTTCGAGGGGCGTACCAGCCCGGCGGGCGACGTGTTCGCGTGGGGTTCTTTGATCGCTTACGCGGGGCTGGGCGGGCACCCCTTCGGCGAGGGCGACGCCTACGTCATGGCCGCCCGCGCCAGGACCGCCCCGCCCGACCTGCGGGGGCTGCCCGCGCCGCTGGACCGGCTGGTGGCGGCGGCCATCCACCCCGACCCGGCGCGACGGCCCGCGTCGCGGCAGTTGCTGCTGGAGCTCGTGGGCGCGGCCGACGAGCCCGCCGCCCAGCTGGCCGCAACCCGCCACCTGACCAGCATGTGGGACCCGGCGGTGGCCCAGAACCCCCCGGGCCGCCCGGCCCCCTTCACCCCACCCCCGGCCCCCCACCCCGGCTCCCCGCCCCCACACCCCGGCACGTCGGGCCGGCCCCCACGCCCCGGTACCACGGGCCAGCCCCCGCACCCTGGTGCCTCGGGTCAGCCCCCACACCCCGGCCCTCCGCCACAGGCGGGTCCTCCCGTCCCCAGCGCCCCCAGCCCCGCGGGCCCCGGCCGCGCCGCCCCTGGTTCTGGTGGGCCCGGTCCGGCCGCCGGCGGGCCGGGTCACGGGGTTTCGAGCCCCGGCCGGCACGGCTCCGAGGCGCCCGGCCACAGCGCTCCCGGGCACGGCGCACCCGGTTCGGGTGGGCCCGGTTCGGGTGGGCGGCCCGGTTCGGGTGGGCCTGGCAGGCAGGGGCCCGGGCATTCGACCACGGGTCAGGGGCCGCTGCCGGGGCCGGCGGGTCCCGGGCCGCGTCCCGGGCATGATCCGCGTCCCGGGCATGATCCGCGTCCTGGGCATGATCCGCGTACCGGGCCGCCTGTGCGTGATCCCCGGCGCTCTGGGCCCGGGGTGACCGGGCCGGTGCCGCTGGCCCAGCACTCCACGACCGGGCAGGGGCCGCTGCCCCGGCCTTCCGCCACCGGGCAGGGCCCGCTGCCGCCGCGGGGTTTCGGCGTACCCCAGCGATCGGCGCGGCGGGGCTTGTCGGGGTGCCTCATCGCCGCGGTGATCGTGCTGGTGGTGATCGTGCTGTTCATCTCGCTGATGGCATGGATGTTCCGCGGCCCGTCGGCGGCGGGTGAGGGCGCGCCGGTCCAGGACGGCAAGCTGAAGTTCACCGTGACCGCCACCAAGTGCCCCAAACCGGCCAAGACCGCTGAGCGCCGTCAGTGCCGCCTGTCCGTACGGGTGTCCAACATCGGCCAGGAGGCCAGGGTCCTCTACCCGGGCCAGCAGAAGCTGATCGATCAGGACGACGTCCTCCACGGCGCCGCCAGGCTCCTGGACAAGGCGGGCAAGGAGGTCACCCCGGTCCGGATCGACCCCGGCCAGTCGTTCACCGGAGCCCTGGAGTTCGACCTGCCCAAGACCTCCAGCGCGGAGAGCGTCGAACTGCACGACTCCGGCCTGAGCCGCGGCATACGCGTCGAACTCGGCTAGCTCACCACCAGCCGGGCCGCCCGAACCCTCGAACCCATCGAGGAGGCCGGGCGTGGCCAGGCGATCCGGCCCGCGATGGACGAGAGATGGCCCTGGTCCCCGGCCTGCACTCCGAAGGAGGCTTCCGGTCCCCGGCAGGGTCAGCGGGCGGCTCCGGAGCTCCAGGCCCAGGCGGCGATCCCGACCCGGTTGGCGGCGCCGACCTTGCGCTGGATGTTGGCCAGGTGGGTCTTGACGGTGCCGGGGCTGATGAACAGTGCGGTGGCGATGTCGGCGTTGGTCCTGCCGTGCGCCACCAGGACGGCGATCTCGCGTTCGCGGTCGGTGAGAGGGTCGGGTGGCGGCGCCTGGCCGGCTTCGGCACGAAGGTGGCGCAGCAGCCGCACGGTGACCTGCGGGCTGATCAGCGTGTCGCCCGCCATCGCCGCCCGGACGGCCTCGATGAGCAGCGTCGGCCCGGAACGCTTGAGCAGGAACCCGGCCGCGCCGTTGCGCAGGGCGGTGTGGACGTAGTCGTCGAGGTCGAACGTGGTCACCACGATCACCCGCGTCTCCCGCGCGAGCCGCCGGGTGACCTCCAGGCCGTCGAGGCCGGGCATGCGGATGTCGGCCAGGACGACGTCGGGCCTGAGGTGCGTGGCCAGTTCGACCGCCTTGGCGCCGTCGGCCGCCTCGCCCACGACGGTCATGTCGGGCTGGGAGTCGAGGATGAGCCGGAAGCCGATCCTGACGTCGTCCTGGTCGTCGGCTATCACGATCCGTGTGGTCATCTTCTCCGCTCTCGTGGGACGGCGGCGCCGTACCGTGTCATGCCGGGATCACCGCCGTGAGCCGCCAGCCGTCGGCGTGCGGGCCCGCTTCCAGTGAGCCGCCGGCGGCGGCGAGCAGTTCCGACAGGCCCGCGAGGCCGAATCCGCCCTTCCTGGACAGGCCGATGCTCCTTCTCCCGTCGGTACGGCCCGCCGCCCCGTCGTCCTGAACCCGGACCTCCAGCCGGAGCCGGTCGGCCCGCACGCTCACCTCCACGGCGCCCGCCCGCGGCGCGTGGCGGCGGACGTTGGTCAGCGCCTCGCTCACCACCCGGTACGCGGTCGCCGACGCCTCACGCGAGACCCCGTCGGCCGCGACGTCGAAACTCACCCGCACCGACGGCGGGAACCCGCCGGCCAGTTCCTCCACGCGTTCGAGCCCGGGGGTCGGCGCCCGGTCCGGGTCGTTGAGCATGTGGACGGTGCGGTCGAGCGAGGCGAGCGCGCGCCGGCCGCCGTCCTCGATCCGCCGCAGGGCGTCGGCGACCTGTTCGGGCAGTCCGGGTGTGAACCCGGCCGCCTGGGCCTGCACCAGCATGCCGCTGACGTCGTGGGCGACGAAGTCGTGCAGGTCGCGCGCGAGTGCGAGCCGCTGATCCTGTACGGCCGCCGCCACCGCCCGCCCCCGGGCCTGGTCCAGCCAGCGCAGGTAGAGCCCGGCCCCGGCCGCCGCGACCGCGGGCAGCGCCCAGGCCGCGCACGCGCCCAGGATGAGCGGCGGCGGAGCGTTCCACACCTGCCTGAGCAGCACCAGCGCGACCGCCAGGCCGGGCACGAGGGCGGCGGCCGGGCGGCGGCGCGCGGCCAGGAGCGTCAGCACCAGCAGCGCGGGCAGCTCGGCGAAAAGCCACCAGGTCCCGGCCTGTGCACCACCTCTGGCCATCACGGTGACGGCGGTGACCAGCAGCGAGACGCCCCCGGCCACCAGGGCCACGACCTCGGGTGGCAGAGCCGCGAACCTGGGCGCCCGGCGCGGGAGGAGGGCCGTCGCCGCCGCCAGGACGGCGGTGACGGCTGCGAACACGTGCATGGGTTCGAGGGTAGAGGGGCGCCGGAGCGGGTGGCATCCGCCGAACGGCGGAGGCGGGGCCGGTGCGCGGGCCATCGGATCCGGCGAACGGCAGATGTGCGCCGGCCGCCCCCGCCGCGAGGCTTGGGCCATGAACACGACGAAGGTTGCGACAACCGCCCGCTGGCCCCGCCGGGCGACGTGGGGAGCGGCCGCGTGGTCGCTGGCGTACGGCGGTCTGGGGCTCTTCTGGGCGTACGGCGGAGCCGGCTTCCCCTTCGGCGAAGGCGACGTCCCCGACGCCCGCGCCGAGTCCTTCATGGGCGCGGCCACGGCCGCCGGAACCGCCCCGGTCATCGCCGGGCTCGGCCTCGCGGGCGCTCTTCTGGCGGTGGCCATGACCCGCGACTGGAGCGGCCAGGCGCGGCGCTGGAGGGCGGCGGCCAGGGTCGCGATGCTGGTTCCCGCGTGGGCGATGGCGTTCCTGCTGGTGGTGCTGGTGCCGGATGCCCGGATCATGACGGCGGTGGGGTACGCGCCGATCTTCCTGGTGGGTCTGCCGTTCGGCTGGCCGGACGCCAACTACTTCGAGCTGGCCTTCCCCTGGCCGGTGGTGAACATGCTGATCTGCCTGGCCGGCGGCCTGCTGTGGGCGCCGGCGGCGCTGGCGGCCACCCGCCGCAGCGCGGGCGCGTGTCAGAGCTGCGGCCGCGCGGACGGCCACGCCGCGCACTGGAGCACGCCGGCGGGCGCGGCACGCTGGGGCAGGTGGGCCGCGTACACGGCCTTCGCCGTTCCGCTGTTCTACTCGGTCGTGCGCTGGGCGTGGGCGCTGAAGATCCCGCTGCTGTTCTCGGAGGAGGGGATCAGGTGGCTGCACGAGACCGGGATGGCGTGGGCGGGCGCGGGGCTGGCCACGTTCGGCGCGGTGGGCGGCGTGCTGACGCTCGGCCTGGTCCGCCCGTGGGGCGAGATCTGGCCGCGCTGGGTGCCGGTGCTCGCCGGCCGGCCGGTGCCGCGCAAGCTGCCGCTGGGCGCGGCCACGGCGGTGACGGCGGTCCTGGCCTCGGCCGGGGCGGTGGCGATCCGGGTCACCGACTGGACGGACCCGGCGTCGTGGCTGGTGAGCCCGATGGCGTACTGGCCCATCTGGGCCGTGGCGCTCGGCCTGGCCACCCTGGCCTACTACTACCGCACCCGCCCGGCCTGCCTTCGCTGCGGCCTCGGCGCCCGGTGACGCCCTCCCGGAGGCTACGCCCGCGCGAGGAGGGCGGCCTCGGTCAGCGGGGACTCGTGGGTGCCCGCCACCGTGCAGGCGTGGGCGCCGGTCAGCGAACCCAGCCGGACCGCCGTCTCCAGGTCGTGGCCGCGCAGCCGGCCGTACAGGAAGCCGGAGACGAAGGCGTCTCCCGCGCCGTTGGTGTCGACGACGGGGCCGGGCGGGGCGGCGGCGGGGAAGGCGCGCGGGCCGGTGCTGCCGCGCTCCAGGACGAGGCAGCCGCCGGCGCCGCGGGTGCACACGACCGTGTGGGCGCGGCCCTTGTCGAGGATGCGGCGCATCGTGGCCGGCGGGTCGGGCAGGGCGGCGGCCGAGAGGAAGACGAGGTCGGCCTGGTAGGCGAAGTCCTCGTGGTAGGGGTTGACGCCGTCCCAGTCGTGCAGGTCGGTCGAGGTGGGGACGCCGGGCAGGCCGGCGAAGACCTTCCTGCTGAAGTCGGTGATCGACAGGTGGGCGTGGCGGGGGCGCGGGCCGGAGTAAAGGGACGGGGGCAGCGTCTCGCCGGGTGTGGCGCGGGGGTCGAACAGCGAGGTGCGGCGGCCGTCGGGGCCGACGAGCAGGACGCTGCGGCGGGTACCGGCCACGGCTTCGCCGAACGAGCAGTCGACGCCGCTCAGCGCGCGGCGGACCAGCGCGCCCTGCGGGTCGTCGCCGATCAGGTCGGCGAACTTGGTGCGCAGGCCGAGCGCCGCGCAGCCGAGCGCCACGCCGGCGCCGGTGTTGCCGATCCGGTCGATCACGGGCGGGACGGTGTAGGTGTCGGCGTACGGCAGGGGCAGTCCTGGCACGTAGACGGTGGTGTCGACGCCGGCTCCGCCGACCACGAGGACGTCGTGGGTCACCGGTTCACCAGCGGGCCGGAGCCGGTGGAGCCGCGGACGACGAGCTCCGGCTGGAAGACCAGCTCGACGTGCCGGGCGGGCGCGCCGTTCACCTCCTCCAGGAGCGTCTGCACCGCGGCCGAGGCCATCGCGCCGATGGGCTTGCGGACGGTGGTGAGCGGCGGGTCGGTGAACGCGATCAGCGGCGAGTCGTCGAAGCCCACCACGGACACCTCGCCGGGCACCGACAGGCCGCGCTCGCGGCAGGCGCGGATCGCGCCGAGCGCCATGAGGTCGCTGGCGCACACGATGCCGGTGCAGCCGCGTTCGAGCAGCTGGGCGGCGGCGGCCTGGCCGCCTTCGACGGAGAACAGCGAGTGGGCGATGAGGCCGTCCACCTCGGTGGCGCCGAGCAACTGCGCCATCGCCTGCCGGTAGCCGTCGATCTTGCGGATGACCGGCACGAAGCGGCGCGGGCCGAGCGCGAGGCCGATGCGCTCGTGCCCGAGGTCCACGAGATGCTGGACGGCCAGCCGCGCCGCCAGCCGGTCGTCAGGGGAGATGAACGGCGCGTCGATGTGCTCGCTGTAGCCGTCGACCAGCACGATCGGCAGCCCGCGGTCGGTCAGGCGGGTGTAGCGGTCCATGCGCGCGGTGGTGTCGGCGTGCAGGCCGGAGACGAACACGATCCCGTTGACGCCGCGGTCGACGAGCAACTCGGTGAACTCGTCCTCGGGGGCGCCGCCCGGCATCTGGGTGCACAGCACGGGCGTGTAGCCGTGCTGGGTGAGCGCCTTCTCGATGGCCTGCGCGAACGCGGGGAAGATCGGGTTGTCGAGCTCGGGGGTGACCAGCCCGACCAGGCCGTTGCTGCGCTGGCGCAGGCGGGGCGGGCGCTCGTACCCCATGAGGTCGAGCGCGGTCATGACGGCCTGGCGGGTGGCCGCGGAGACGCCGGGCTTGCCGTTGAGCACCCTGCTCACGGTGGCCTCGCTCACCCCCGCCTGGGCTGCGATGTCGGCGAGGCGGGCGTGTCCGTTCATGGGCGCTACTTTACTTTCCACCACACCGCGGAATCGGGAGCGCCGGGCGTGGCGGCCGACGACAGCACGGGCGCGCCCTCCAGGGCGAAGTCGACGGGTCGCGCGGTGAGGTTGACGGCGCAGACGAGGTCGCCGCGGGCGAACATCAGCGTGCCTTCCGGCGAGTCGAGCCAGCGCAGCTCACCGGTGATCTCGCGGCGCAGCCGCAGCGCGGCGCGGTAGAGCTCCAGGGTGGAGCCGGGCACGCCTTCCTGGGCCTCGACGCTGAGCTCGGACCAGCTCGCCGGGATCGGCAGCCACGGCAGTTCCCAGCCGAGCTCGCGGGTCCAGGGCAGCGGCACACGGCAGCCGTCGCGGCCGCTCTCGGGGTCGCGCAGCCGCTGCGGGTCCTGCTGGACCTCCTCGGGCAGGTCGAGCACCTCGGGCAGCCCCAGTTCCTCGCCCTGGTAGACGTAGGCGGAGCCGGGCAGCGCCAGCGTGAGCAGCATCGCGGCGCGGGCGCGGTCGAGGCTGCCGTAGCGGGTGACGTGCCGCCTGACGTCGTGGTTGGACAGCACCCAGGTGGACGGCGCGCCCACGGAGGCGGCGCTGGCCAGGGAGGCGTCGATGGCCTCGCGCAGGCGGGGCGCGTCCCAGGGGGTGCTCAGGTAGTGGAAGTTGAAGGCCTGGTGGAGCTCGTCGGGGCGGACGTAGCGGGCCAGCCGCTCGGGCGTGGGCGCCCAGGCCTCGGCGACGCCGATGCGCTCGCCGGGGTAGGAGTCGAGGATGTGCCGGAAGTGGCGGTGGATGTCGTGGACGCCCTCGTTGTCGAAGTACGGCACGACGTCGGAGCCGATCATCCGGATCTGGTCGCTGTGCCCGATGTCGGGGAGGTCGTGCGGTTTGACCATGCCGTGGGCGACGTCGATGCGGAAGCCGTCCACGCCGAGGTCGAGCCAGAAGCGCAGGATCGAGTCGAACTCGGCGCGCACCTCGGGGTTGTCCCAGTTGAGGTCGGGCTGCTCCTTGTCGAACAGGTGCAGGTACCACTGGCCGTCCTCGACCTGCGTCCAGGCCGGGCCGCCGAAGATCGACTCCCAGTCGTTGGGCCGGTCGCGGAAGATGTAGCGCTCGCGGTGCCGCCCGCGCAGCGCCTCCTGAAACCACGGATGGGCCGAGGAGGTGTGGTTCGGCACGATGTCCACGATGACCCGCAGGCCGAAACCGTGCGCCTCGTCGATGAGCGCCTTGGCGTCGGCCAGCGTGCCGAACAGCGGGTCGACGTCGCGGTAGTCGGCGACGTCGTAGCCGAAGTCGGCCATGGGCGAGGTAAAGAAGGGGGTGAGCCAGACGGCGTCGACACCCAGGCTCTTCAGGTACGGCAGGCGGTCGCGCATACCGATCAGGTCGCCGACGCCGTCGCCGTTCCCGTCGGCGAAGCTGCGGACGTACACCTGGTAAATGACGGCGTCGCGCCACCAGTCGGTCATGCAAACCCCCCAATAGTCCCGTACATGACATCTCTTTCCGCAAGTTTCCGCAAGTCTTTCATGCACCACCAACCCCTGATTTTTCGCCACACTTACCCCTAGAGTGGGATAAAACCCCCTATGTGAGGTGACTCACCACCCGGAAGCTTGGCTGAGGCACAAGACAGAAGTCAGGCGGCGTGTCAACCCCTGCGCGCCCGATCCATAGAGATTTTTTATGGCAAGCCTGGACATCAGGCTGTAACCGCGATGTACTACCTCATCAATCACAGCGGAACCTGGCTGCAAGGTGCTGCCCATGAGCTCGGTCGTTCTCGACAAAGTGACCAAGGTTTACCCGGGTGACCACCTGGCGGTCGATCGCATGAGCTTGAAGGCGGAGGACGGCGAGTTCCTGGTCCTGCTGGGCCCCTCCGGCTGCGGGAAGTCCACCCTGCTGCGCATGATCGCCGGGCTGGAGGAGATCACCGAGGGCGACCTGTGGCTCGACGGCAAGCTCGCCAACCACCTCGCCCCCCGCGACCGCGACGTGGCCATGGTCTTCCAGAGCGGCGCCCTGTACCCCCACCGCTCGGTGCGCGGCAACATCGCCTTCCCCCTGGAGATCGCCAAGGCCGACCCCGCGCTGGTCAAGGAACGTGTGCAGGAGCTGTCCAAGGCGCTGCACATCGACGAGACGCTCGACCGCCGCCCCGGCACCCTGTCCGGCGGCCAGCGCCAGCGCGTGGCCATGGGCCGCGCCATCGTCCGCCAGCCCAAGATCTTCCTGATGGACGAACCGCTGTCGAACCTCGACGCCGGCATGCGCACCGAACTGCGCATGGAGATCTCCGCCCTGGTCAGGTCGCTCGGCGTCACCACGATCTACGTCACCCACGACCAGGTCGAAGCGCTCACGCTGGCCGACCGGATCGCCATCATGAACCGCGGCGTCCTGCAGGACGTCGGGACCCCGGCGCAGATCTACAACGACCCGGCGACCGCGTTCGTCGCGGCCTTCCTCAACTCCCAGCAGCTCAACCTGCTGGCGGCGACGGTACGCACCCCGCAGAACCAGTACGTGATGCTGGACTTCGGCCCGCACCGGCTGACGATCCCCTGGAGCGACCCCCGGGCGTACGCGATCTCGCAGTACACGGGCAGCCAGGTGCTGGTCGGCATGCGGCCCGACGGGCTGGCGCCGGTGCCGGAGACCTATGACGGGCCGGCGTTCTTCGGCCGGGTCAGGGCGCTGGAGTACCACGGGCACGAGTGGCTGGCCTATGTGGAGTGCGGGGCGCCCGGCGTGGCCGTACCCGAGCCGCCCGACCCCCGCCGGCGCGTCAACGGCCACGCCCAGGAGTCGGCGGGCCTGGGCACGCTGCTGCGGCGGCTGTTCGCCTCACGCGTGGTGATGGAGGAACAGGAGCAGGAGCAGGCGGAGGAGAGCGGCCACCACCGCAGGACCGACCTGATCGTCCGGCTGGGCGTGCGCCCGGCCTGGCGGGTCAACGACGCCGCCAAGGTGGCCGTGGACGTCTCCCGCCTGATGGTCTTCACGCAGGAGGGCGCCCGCATCGACGCCCCCCGCCGCGCCACCACCTGACGAGCGCGCGTCCTACGGCGTGGCGTTGCGGTCGATGGCGAGGTAGGTGCCGCGCAGGCGGGCCAGGTGGGCGTGCTGGGCCTCGCGGGCGCCGGGCTCGTCGCCCGCCTCCACCCGGGCGAGGATCTCGCGGTGGTCGCGGTCGACGTCGTGCCAGAACCGGCCGGGGGCGCGTGAGCGCAGGAAGCGCTCGTCCAGGACCTGGAAGACGGGCCTGGCCACCACCTCCAGCAGCGGGTTGCCGCAGGCGCCGAGCAGCAGCGCGTGGAAGCGCTTGTTCGGCTCGTACATCTCCTCCGGCGAGGCCGCGCCGGGGTCGAAGAGCGTGGCCCGCAGCGCCGCCAGGTCCTCGGGGGTACGGCGCAGCGCCGCGAACCCGGCCGCGGGCACCTCCAGCAGGTCCCGGATCTCCAGGAACTGGTCAACGGTGAGCTGGGTGTCGCCGGCCAGCAGGTTGAGGCTGGTGGCGAGGTAGTCGCTGATCTGCTCGGGCCGCGGCGTCACCACGAAGCTGCCCCCGGCCACGCCCCTGACGGTGGCGATGAGGTTCTGGCTGGCCAGCAGGCGCAGCGCCTCGCGCACGGTGCTCCGGCTCACGCCGTAGGCGGCCGACAGCTCGGGCTCGACCGGCAGCCGGTCACCGGGGCGGAACCGGCCGGCCACGATGAGCTCCCGCAGTTCGGCGGCGAGCGCCTGGTAGGCGGGCGGCTTCTTGGTCACACCGTCAGACCCTACTCGGCGGGTCCCGGCCGTGGCGCTTGAGAGATTCGGCCCCGCCCGGCCCTGCCGGACGGGGCCGGCGAGGTGCCGGGGTGGTGGGTTCGGCCTCCCCCACGGTGAGGCCGATCCTGCCGTTCCGAACCCCGCCGTACGAGGGGCCCCGTTCCACTTCTGGGAACAGCGTTCCAATCTGAGGCGGCTGTGTCAATGGCAAGAACCGGAGCGGCCTGGCCGTACCGGAGAAAACCGGAGTTCAGGCGCGGTGACCGAGTCGTGCGGAAAGTCGGTCGGTGGCCTCCAGAAGGGCCGCGGCGCACGCGTCGGCCTCGCCGACGAAGCGTTCGGCGGGCCCGCAGACGCTGATCACCGCGGCGGGCAGGCTGTGGTGGTCGAGGATGGGCGCGGCCACCGAGGCGGCGCCGCGCTGCCGTTCGGAGATCGACATGGCGTAGCCGCGGCGGCGGATCAGCGCCAGCTCGGTGCGCAGCCGCTCCGGGTCTGTGACGGTGGCCGGGGTCAGCGGGTCGAGCGGCGCCGACAGGTAGGAGTCGATCTCCACCTCGGGCAGGAAGGCGAGGAACGCCTTGGACGAACCCCCCGCGTGCAGCGGGTACGGCACGCCGAGCGAGACCGCCATGATGACCTCGCGCGGCGGCTTGACCTGGTCGATGTAGACGCGGCTGAGGCCGGTCCTGATCGACAGCGTCGCGGTCTCGGTCGTGCGGGCGCTCAGCCCGGCCAGCTCGGGCGCGGCCAGGCGGCGGATGTCGATGCGGTCCAGATAGGCCAGTCCCAGCCGCATCGCGGTCAGCCCGAGCGAGTAGCGGCGGCTGTCCTCGTCGAGTTCGACCAGGCCGCGGCTGCGCAGGGAGGCCAGCACGCGGTGGACCGCCGCCTTGGACATGCCGAGGCTGTCGGCGAGCTCGGTCACCCCGAGCGTGCTGGTGCCCGCCTCGGCGAAGCGGACGAGTACGTCGGCCGCCCGCTCGACGGTCGCGACGGTCTGGCTGGACATGCTGGAGCCTTTCACCTGCGATGCAACCCCACCGGTACGGGTGGGTCAGTCATGATCCTCGTGTCCACGAAGTCCCACCATTCTTCCTGTGACACGCGCTGCGACTCCCAGGAAGAGTCGCTCTTGAGGGTGGCCAGGGCCTTTCTGTAGGCGCCCCAGGCCGCCTCGTCGTCGAAGGCCGCCCAGTTCTCCAGCATGTAGACGTCACCGACGACGCTGTAGAACCAGCGCACCTCCTTCACCATCGGCAAATCACGGTAGAACCAGCGCTCGCGCTCCTCCAGCCACTCCCAGAAGGCCGCCATGTCCCTGCGGGCGCGTTCGGCGAGCCGCATCCGGTAGACCAGGTAGATCATGGGTACAGTCTGAAACCTAATTCCAATAATTGGAACAACCGGGAGTGAGCCATGTGGCAGGACGGGTTGCGTGTGTACGACTTGGCGCAGCCGATGCGAAGGGGTATGCCCCAATCGCCCAATCATCCCCCATTTCGCATGCTCCTGGAGCGCCGGCACGGAGACGTGGTCCGCGCCGACGGCGGTTCCGCCGCCAACGAGCTGATCGTCACCGGCGGCCACGTCGGCACCCACGTGGACGCGCTGGCCCACGTCTCGCACGACGGCCTCCTGTACGGCGGAGCCGACCCGGCCGACCTCACCACCAACGACGGCTTCAGCTCCCTGGGCATCGACTCCTTCGACCCGTACGTGGGCCGGTGCGTCCTGCTCGACGTGGCCCGCGTCCACGGCGCCGACTTCCTGCCCCCGGGCTACGAGGTGAGCGTCGCCGACCTGGAGAAGGCCGCCGAGGGGGTGGAGATCCGCGCCGGCGACGCCCTGCTGATCGGCACCGGCTGGTCGCGCGTTTGGCACGATCCCGGGCGGTTCACCGGCCAGACGGCGGGCGTACCGGGGCCGGGGGTCGAGGCCGGGCGCTGGCTGGCCGAGCGGCGCCCGCGCGTGGTCGGCGGCGAGACGATCGCCTTCGAGCACATCGCGCCGGAACGCGGCCACGCCGCGCTGCCGGTGCACCGGATCATGCTCGTGGAGTCGGGGATCAACATCGTGGAGACGATGCGGCTGCACGAGCTGCTCGACGCGGGGGTGCGCGAGTTCCTCCTGGTACTCAATCCGCTGCCGATCGTGGGCGCCACCGGCGCGCCGGTCCGGCCGCTGGCCGTTCTGCCCGGGGAGCGCGCATGACCACACACGTGCAGCTGCTGGCCGCCTTCGCCGCGGGCTGCCGCGACGACGGCCTGCCCGGCGAGGTCCGCGCGGACGTCGCCGGCCGGATCCTGGACGTGCTCGGCAACTGCCTGGCCGCCTACGCCGAGCCGGACGCCGACGCCGCGCCCGCGGTCCTGCGCGCGGCCCTGCGGTGGAACGGTACCGGGGAGGCGACGACGATCGGCAGCGGCCACCGCCTGCCCGCCCCGTCGGCCGCCCTGGTCAACGGCACGCTCGCGCACTCTCTCGACTACGACGACACCCATCTGCCCTCGGTGCTGCACCCGAGCGCGCCCGTGGTGCCCGCCGCGCTGGCCGCCGCCGAGGCCACGGGCGCCGGCGGGGCGAGCCTCGCGGCGGCGGTCGCCGCCGGGATCGAGGTGTGCAACCGCCTCGGCATGGCCTCCTACCTGCCCGAGGCGGGCAACTCGCTCTTCTTCGACAAGGGCCAGCACGCCACGTCCATCTGCGGCACGCTCGGCGCCGCGGTGGCGGCCGGGATGCTGTACGGCCTGCCCGCCGAAGGGCTGGCCGACGCCATGGGCATCGCCGCCAGCATGGGCGCCGGGGTCATCGAGGCCAACAGGACCGGCGGCACCGTCAAGCGGGTGCACTGCGGCTGGGCCGCGCACGCCGGGGTGTCGGCCGCGGTGCTGGCGCTCGAAGGCGTGACCGGGCCGCCGACGGTGCTGGAGGGACGGTTCGGCTTCTTCCAGGCCTGGCTGGACGGCCGGTTCGACGCCGGGGCGCTGCTCGACGGGCTGGGCGGGCGGTGGGAGCTGCTGCGCACCGTCTACAAGCCGTACCCGACCAACCACTTCACCCATCCCGCGATCGACTGCGCGCTCGCCCTGCGCGACCGGCTCGGCCCCGAGGCGCTGGCGGAGGCCGAGATCGAGCTGGGGGTGCCGGCGCCGGTCCTGCGCACGATCGCGGAACCGGCCGAGGAGAAGGCGGCGCCCCGCTCCCCCTACCACGCGAAGTTCTCCGGCCCGTACACGGTCGCCACGGCGCTGCTCGGCTCGGGCGGCGGGCTCGGTGTCTGCCTGGACGACTTCGCCGAGCTGCACCCGGCGCGGCTGGCGCTGGCCGCGCGGGTGCGGTGCGTGGCCGACGCGCGGGCGACGGAGATCTTCCCGCGCGCCTTCGCGGCCGTCCTGCGGGTACGGCTGGCCGACGGCACCGAGCTGGAACACCGCGTCGACTCCTCCCGGGGCGGTCCCGAGCATCCGCTGACCGGGGAGGAGCTGGCCCGCAAGTTCCGCGACAACGCCCGCCGCGCCCTGCCGGAGGAGCGCATGGAGGCCCTGGTGGCGGCGGCCCGTTCCGGGGCCCCCGCCTCGGCCCTGCTCCCCCTGACCGTGGCCTGGAACACCTAGATCACCGCGGCGCGGCCGTCGGGCCCGTCCGGCCAGGTCCAGTAGCGGACCGGGCCGGCGGGCTCGCGCAGGCAGGCGGTCGCGGGCTCGCGCATGACGGCCAGCGGGAAGTCCGCCATCCGCGCCAGCGCCTGCCCGACCGGCACCCAGGCCGCCTCCAGCACGTCCCCGTCGGGGTCGGCGGGCGCGAGGTCCTGGCCGCGCGGCCGCTCGAAGGCGAAGTACAGGGCGGTCAGCGTCGCGGGAACCGGGAACTGCACGACCGCCACCAGGCGCGTGGGCGGGCCCACCTTCAGCCCGGTCTCCTCGGCGACCTCGCGGGCCGCCGCCCGGTCCGACAGCTCGCCCTCCTCGGCCATGCCGCCCGGCAGGCCCCAGATCGGGTGCGGGTCGCCGGCGTTGCGCTGGTGGACCATGAGGACCTCGCCGTCCCCGAGCACGACCGCGCTCACGGCCAGAAGTGGTTTCACCCCCGCATTGTCCTTCCTAGAGTTCCGTATCCGGGTAGGCCGCCCGTAGCACGCCGCGGACGAAGGCGGCCGGATCGGCCAGCCCCGCCGCCGCCAGCGTGTCCGCGCCGCCCGACAGCAGGTGCGGCAGCGCCCCGTGCAGGGCCAGCGTGACCAGCGCGGCGCGTTCGCGGGTGACGGGCAGCCCGGCCGCCCGCTGGGCTCGCTCGAACCCGGTGAAGTCCCCGGCCGCGATCGGGTCGAGGATCTCCGCCAGCCACGGCCGGCGGGCCGACTCGGCCTGCAGTTCCAGGTAGGCGAGCAGGCGGTCGCGGCCGGGCCCCGCCGCGTCGCGCAGCAGCGCCTCGAACATGGCGATCAGCCCGGCCGCGTCGGCGGGCGGAGCGGCCGGGACGGCGCCCTGGTAGAGCTCCAGGCAGCGCTCGGCGACCGCGCGCAGCAGGGCCTCGCGGGCCGGGAAGTAGTTCTTCGCCGTGCCGCCGGGCACGCCCGCCTCGGCGTCGACCGCGCGATGCGTCAGGCCGCGCCCGCCCTCGCGCGCCAGCACGTGGATGGCCGCGTCGCGCAGCAGGTCGCGCCGGTCCTGGTTCGCCATGCTCCGCCTCTCGCTCACGTTTTGCCGATACTACCCCAAACGTGGTACCACAGATGTGGTAGTCGAGTCGTGGAGGTGTGACATGGCCGGAAAGGCTGTGGTGGTCGGGGCGGGCGTGGGCGGGCTGGCCACCGCGATCGGGTTGCGGCGCGCGGGCTGGTCGGTGCGGGTGCTGGAGCGGCGGACCGAGATCGAGAGGTACGGCACCGGCTTCGGCATCCACCCGACCGCCCAGGGCGCGCTGGAGCGGCTGGGTGTGGGGCAGGGGTTCCGGGAGCGGGCGGTGCCGTACCGGGACGGGCGCATCCGGACCCCGGACGGCACGGTGATCGCGAACCTGCCGCTGGAACGCATCGAGCGCAGGGCCGGGCGGCCGGAGCTGCTGATCGCGCGGCCGTACCTGCTGGATGCGCTGACAGGGGCGCTGGACGTGCCGATCGAGTTCGGCAGCCGGGTGCGCGACGTGGAGGATCTCGCGGCCGGTCACGACCTGGTGGTCGGCGCGGACGGCATCCGCAGCGCGGTGCGGGAGGGGCGCTTCGGCGGGCGCAGCGGCCCGCGCCACGTGGGGACGGTGGCATGGATCGGCATCGCCGGATTCGACAGCGGCATCCACGGCGAGACGTGGGGCACGGGGCGGTTCTTCGGGATGACGCCGGTCGAGCCGGGCAAGACCAACTGGTACGCGACGGTGCCGGAGGCCACCACCGCCGGGGAACTGCGTGAGCTGTTCCGCGGCTGGCACGACCCGATCCCCCGCATCCTGCACGAGACGGATCCCTCGGAGTGGATCCGCTACGAGATGCGCCACCTCCACCCCGCCCTGCCCTCCTTCACCAGCGGCGGGAACGTGGCGCTCGTCGGCGACGCGGCGCACGCGATGACGCCCAACCTGGGCCAGGGGGCGTGCACGGCGATCCTCGACGCCGAGGCGCTGACCAGGGCGATCGCCACGCACGCCACGCTGCCGGCGGCGCTGCGGGCCTACGACGCCGAGCGGCGGCGCAGCGCGCAGCGGGTGGCGTTCGGCTCGCGTAGCCTGCACCGGTTCATGACGGTACGGCGCACCGGGCTGCGCGACTCGCTCCTGCGCCTGCTGCCGGCGTGAGCCGGGCGCTCACCAGCCGACCTTGCCCTTACCGCTGATCAGGGCTTTGGCGATCACCAGGCGCTGCACGTCGTTGGTGCCCTCGCCGATGGCCATCAGCGGGGCGTCGCGGTAGAGGCGCTCCACGACGTACTCCTGGCTGTAGCCGTAGCCGCCGTGGATGCGCATCGACTCCAGCGACGCCTTCAGCGCCACCTCGGAGGCGAAGTACTTGGCCATCGCGGCCTCCATGTCCACCCGCTTGCCGCCGTCGGCCTGCGAGGCGGCCCAGTAGGTCAGCAGCCGCGCGGCCTGGATCTCCGTGGCCAGGTCGGCGAGCTTCAGCTGGACCGCCTGGAACTCGGCGATCGGCTGCCCGAACGCCTCGCGCTGACGGGAGTAGGAAAGGGCGGCGTCGTAGGCGGCCTGGGCCACCCCGACGGCCCTGGCGGCGATGTTGACCCGGCCGATCTCCAGGCCGGACAGCACCTGCTGCATGCCCCTGCCTTCCTCGCCGCCGAGCAGGGCCGAGACCGGGACCCGGACGTCCTGCAGCGCGACCTCGCAGGTCTCGGTGCCCTTGTAGCCGAGCTTGGGCAGGTCGCGGCTGACCGTGAACCCGGGCGTTCCGGCGTCCACGAGCAGCACTGACATGCCCTTGTGCGCGGGCTCGGTGATCGCGGTCTTGACCAGCACGGGAAGCGGGTCGGCGTGGCGGGCGTTGGTGATCCAGGTCTTGACGCCGTTGACGACGTAGTGCTCGCCGTCGCGGACCGCGCGCGTCTGGATGCCCTGCAGGTCCGTGCCCGCTCCCGGCTCGGTCAGCGCCAATCCGGTACGGCGGGCGCCGCTCGCCAGATCCGGCAGGTAGCGGCGTTTCTGCTCCTCGGTGCCGTGGCGGGCGATCATCCAGGCCGACAGCGAGTGGGAGCCGATGGTCCCGGCCACGCCCATCCAGCCTCTGGCGATCTCCTCGAAGACCAGGGCGAAGGTCACCATGTCGGCGTCGAGCCCGCCGTACTCCTCGGGGACGGTCAGCCCGAACAGGCCCATCTCCTTCATCTTCGCCACGATCTCGGTGGGATATCTCCCGGAGTGCTCCCACTCGGTGGCCACGGGGACGATCTCCTTCTCGACGAAGGCGCGCAACGTCTCCCTGAAGGCCCTCTGGTCGTCGGTCAGCTCGAAGTCCATGGCGCGTTACTCCTTCTCGAAGACGGGCAGCCCTTGCCACCAGGTGAGCCGTACCCGCTCGTCGCAGGCCCACGGGCCGGGGCCGGCCAGGCGGGTGAGCAGGACGGGGCCCTCGTCCAGGCGGACTCGGGCGATCACGTACGGGGGTTGGAAGTCCTCGGACGGGGCGCGGCGGACCTCGGTGAAGGTGTCCACGGAGCCGCCTCCCTCCGCCTCGCGCGGGGCCAGGTCGGCCGAGCCGCAGCCGAGGCACAGCGGCCTCGGGTAGTGCTGGCGGCGGCCGCAGGCCCGGCACTCCTGCAGTTCCAGGCGGTCAGCCACGGTCGGCTCCCAGCAGCACGGTGGCGTGTGTGGACAGGATGCCGCCGGTGCCGTGGGCCAGCGCCACCTCGGCGCCGGGCGCCTGGCGCGGGCCGCACTCGCCGCGCAGCTGCCGGACCGCCTCGACCAGCAGGAACAGGCCGAACATGCCCGGGTGACAGTGGGACAGGCCGCCGCCGGTGGTGTTCAGCGGGAACGCGCCGCCCGGCCCCGCCTCCTTCACGAGGTCGCCGGCGCGGCCCGGCTCGCAGAAGCCCAGGGCCTCCAGGGTGAGCAGGACCGTGATCGTGAACGAGTCGTACACCTGGGCCACGTCCACGTCGCCCGGTGAGAGGGCGGCCATGGCGAAGGCCCTCCGGCCCGCTTCTGCGGCACCGGTGTCCAGGATGTCGGGGGCCTGGGACATGCTGGCCGTCGCGGTGGCCTCGCCGTACCCGAGGACCGTGACGGGGAGCTTCGGCAGGTGGCGGGCGCGGTCGAGGGCGGTGAGCACGATCGCGGCGCCGCCGTCGGTGACCAGGCAGCAGTCCGCGGCGGTGAGCGGCGTGGAGATCATGGGCGCGGCGAGGACCTGCTCGACCGTCAGGGGACCGGCGGCGTGGCGGTAGGCGCGCGGGTTCAGCAGCGCCCACTCGCGGGCGGCCACGGCGACCTGGGCCAGGTCGGCCCGGCTTCTGCCGTACTGGTGGAGGTAGCGCTGGGCGGCCATCGCGTAGTAGGAGATCGGGTAGAGCGGGCCGTACGGGGCCTCGTGGGTGGTCTGCGGGACGTCGCCCTCGTGGACGCCGGACAGGGAGCGGGTGCGGGCGCTGCGCTGGTTCGAGCCGTAGGAGATCAGCACCGTCGCGCACTGCCCGGCCTCGATCGCCTGTACGGCCCGCGCCACGTACATCTCGAAGGCGGACCCGCCGGCGAACGTGGAGTCGGTCCAGGCCGGGCGCAGCCCCAGGTACTCGGCGACCTGGGTGGCGGCGAACCTGCCCACGCCCGCGGTGGCCAGTCCGTCGACGTCGCGCAGGGTGAGGCCGGCGTCGGCCAGGGCGCGGGTGGCCGCCTGGGCCTGGAGTTCGAGCGCGCTCCTGCCGGTGACCCCGAGATCGGACTCGGCCGCCCCGACGATGGCCACCGCGGTCATGGCCGCCTCTTCACCACGGACGTCGCGGGGGCCACGGCGACTCTGGGGTTGTCGCCGATGACCTCGACCTGCTGTTCCACCGTGAGCAGGCCGTCCTGCTCGGCCACCACCCGCCCGGTGCAGCGCACGGTCTCGCCCGCGAACACCATCGAGCGAAGCCGGAAGCTCATGCGGGTGATCCGCGCCCTCGGGCCGAGCCAGTCCTGTAGGTGCTCGGCCAGGAGCGCGCCGAAGAGCTGGCCGTCCACGACCGGCGCCGGCAGGCCCCTGTCCGCGGCGTAGGCGGAGTCGTGGTGGAGGCGGTGCCAGTCCCAGGTGGCCCCGGCGTACGCGATCATGCCGGCCCGGTCGATCTCGCGTTCCAGAGGGGGGATCACGGGGCCTCCAGCGGCACGTAGATCAGGGTCTCCTCGTTGACGGCCAGCAGGTCGGCGTGCTGGTTGGTGTAGGTGGCGGTGGACGTCACGAAGATCTTGCCCGCCTTGCGGACGATGTCGCCCAGGCGCCAGGTGACGGTGATGACGTCGGCGGGCCGTACCGGCTGGTGGAATTCGTAGGTGTTGCCGCCGCGCACGAGGCGGGTGCCGGGGAAATCGAGGTCCCAGGTGTGGCCGCAGTAGCCGTCGGGGTCGCGGGACAGGCCGGTGAACTGGTTCGTCTCGAAGATCAGGGTGGGCGGGGCGATGACGCCGTCGTAGCCGTGCTCGCGGGCGTAGGCGTCGTCGGTGTAGAGCGGGTTGGCGTCGCCCACGGCCTGGGCGAAATAGCGGATCGCGGCGCGGCCGAGCTCTTCTGGGGCGGTGTAGGTGACCTCGTTCACCGGAGTACCGCCGTGGGGACGACCTCGATGAGGAACTCGGGGCGGAGCAGAGCCGTGCAGACGACTGAGGTGAGGGCCGGGCGGTTGGGGAAGTGGCGCTCCCTGACCGCCACTATTTCCGGATATTTCGTGATGGCGGGTGGGGTGATGTATTCGACCAGTCTGACCACGTCCGAGCCGGTCAGGTTCTCCTCGCGCAGCACGGCGGCGATCGCCGTGTAGGTGTACTCGGCCTGCGCCACCAGGTCCCCCTCGAACAGCGAGCGCTGGGTCGCCGGCTCCAGCGCGCCGAAGCCCGACATGAACAGCGTGCCGCCCGCCGCCACCCCCGGCTTGTACGTGAGCGTGTCGTAGCGTGTCCAGCCGGGGTTGACGGCGCGCAGCGGCAACCGCGAGCCCACCGCGTCCAGCGTGACCTTCGCGCCCTCCACGGCGGCGCGGTCCACCAGAATCCCAGCCGCGCCCGGATGCACGGGCCGCCCGTCGCTACCCTCGCCGCCCAGCAGGTCCTTGCGGGGGCGGCCGCAGCGCGGGTAGTCGGCCCGGGTGGCGGTCGCGGTGTAGTCGGTGGTCTGCACCAGCCCCTCCGGCCCGATCCCGGCCACCTTGAGCAGCTCGGCCGCCACCTCCAGGCAGGAGCGGTACTGCTCGCCGAACCCCGCCGACAGGTCGGCCGGGACGACGGCGGGCAGATACACGATCTCCCCCGCCACGGTCACCACGCCGCGGCCGGTGGCGAACCGCTCGCCGCCCCCTCGGCAGGCCGTCACCTCGACGGCCACCTCGTGCCCGTCCTCCAGCACGCCCTCGACCGCGATCGCCGACAGCGTGACCCCTTCCGGCCTGGCCGCCGGGTCCGGCCGGGCGCTCGCGTACTCCCGCACGTGCACCGCGTCCGCCCACGTCAGCCCGAGCGCGCCCAGCGCGACGCGGGCCCGTTCGTAGGCGTCGCGGGCGTCGGTGCCGGTCAGCGCGGGCAGCCGCACGGTCCTGTCCCTCACATCGGCTCCTCCATCACGCTCAGCTCCTTCACCAGGTCGTCGAGGGCGGGCAGTTCGTGCAGGCGCAGCGCGAGGTTCACGGCGCGCTCGCTCAGCCCGTTTTCCAGAGCCTTGCCGGTGACCAGGCGGTCGATGCGGGGATCGCCGGGTCCGCCCGAACCGCGCGCCACCTCCGCGACCACCCTGCGCCCGTCCGTCAGCAGCGCGCGCAGCCGTCCGTGCTGGTCGGCCGCGGGGCCCCGGCGCCCGGATGGCACGTGCCGTACCCTCGCGGCGAGATCACACACGTCGGCGCGTCCGGGCCGGGCGAACGTGCGCGCGGTCAGCTCGCCGTCGACCAGCATCGCCGCCACGCACCAGGCCAGGCTGAACTTCGCCGCGTACGGCGTGCGCGGCCGCTCCTTGCCCGCCCCGCACACCAGCGCCGCGGCGTCGTCGTGGACCTCCGCCTCGATCTCGGCCACCTCCTCCGCGGCGGCCAGCCCCCGCAGGACCTTCGCGGCGTCGACGGCCGCGTGCAGCAGCCGGCAGGCGGGATACGGCTTGATCGTGATCCGGCCGACCTCCCAGCCGCGCCCCAGGTCGCCGAACGGGTCGACGCCCGGGCGGCCGAGCAGCGCGCCGTACAGGCCGTGCTCGCCCTCCACCACCGTCGCGGGCCCGCTCGCCCCCGCCCGCGCCAGCCGCGCGGCCAGCACCCCCGCCTGGGCGGCGAAGCCCGGGTGGAGCTGTTTGGTGGAGGCCCCGGTGTTCAGGAACTCCAGCAGGCCACCGGACATGCTGCCCGCGATGCCCAGCGCGGCGACCGCCTCGCGGTGCGCGAGCCCGTACAGCCGGGAGGCGACGAGCGCGGCGGCCAGGGGTCCGCAGGCCGAGGTGGCGTGCAGGCCACGAGCGTGAAATCCATGCGGTACGGCACCGCCGAGCCGGCAGATCGCCTCATACCCGGCGAGGGCGGCGGTGAGCACCTCGGCCCCGCTCGCCCCGGTCTCCTCCCCCACCGCGAACGCCACCGGCAGCACCGGGGCGGTGGCATGAACCAGCCCCCGGGCATGGGTGTCGTCGAAGTCCAGCGCGTGCACCAGCGCCCCGTTGGCCAGCGCCGCCGCCACCGCCCCTACCCGGCGCCCGGTCCCGAACACCGTCGCCTCCGGCGGCCCGCCCATCTCCCCGGCAACCCGAACAGCAGCCCAAGCCCCGCCGTCCCGCACCACCCCGCCGTCCCGCACCACCCCGTCGTCCCGCGCCGCTCCGTCTTCTCGTGCCGTCTCCCCCGCGGCCCCTCCGGGCCACGCCCTTGTGTCCGCCCCGGGCCACGCCCTGTCCCGCGCACCGTCTTGGGAGGCTGCCTCCGGCCGTTCGCCTTGCCCCGCGGCCGCGGCGGCGCAGCCGAGGCCGTCGAGCAGGTGCCGCAGGGCGGCGGCGCGCGCCTCGTCGGGGACGTCGTCCAGCCGGAGCCCCAGCCCCCACGCGACCAGCGTCTCGGCGGCCGTCATCCCGGCTCCCCGAAAGCGCCCGCCCCGGCCAGGGCTTTGACGTGCGCCTGCGTGTATCCGAGCAGCCCTCGCAGCACCTCCTCCGCGTGTTCTCCCAGCCGGGGCGCCCGGTGATGCCCGGCCGGCTCGCCGCCCACCCGCACCGGCGACCGGAGCTGCAGCACCCGGCCGTAGCGGGGATGGGCGGTCTCCACCACCAGCCCCCTGGCCGTGGTGTGCTCCTCGGCCAGCGCCTCGTGCACGGAGTTGACCGGCCCGCACGGGATTCCGGCCGGCCGCAGCACCGCCAGCCACTCGTCCACGGTCCTGGTCAGGAAGACGTCGGCGAGGGCGGGCAGCAGCCGGTCGGCGTTGCGCCTCCGGCCGGCGAAGTCGGCGTACCCGGGATCGGTGTCGAACGGCGCTCCGAGGATCGCGGCCAGCCGCCGCCAGAACTTCTCCTTGGCGCATCCCACGACCAGCCACCCGTCGGCCGCGGCGAAGTTCTGGAACGGCACCAGCGACGGATGCGCCGACCGCGCGGTCCGGGCGGGCTCGTAGTCCGTGTTCAACGCCCAGGTCCCGACATAGGTGAGCATGGTGATCGCCGTGTCGTACAGGGACAGGTCGCAGTCCAGCCCCACCCCGTCCCTGCGCGCCGCGTGCACCCCGGCCACCAGCGCGAGCGCCGCGACCAGCCCGCCGGAGTAGTCCACCAGCGAGAGCCCGGACTTGGCCGGCGGACCGCCGGGTTCGCCGGTCAGCGTCATCCATCCGGCCAGGCCCTGGAGGATGTAGTCGTAGCCGGGCTCGGCCGCACGCGGCCCGGTCATCCCGAACCCGGTCAGCGAACAGCAGACCACGCGGGGGTTGAGATGCCGGAGATCGGCGTAGGTGAGCCGCATCTTGGCCGGGACGTCGCCGCGCAGGTTGGAGTAGACGGCGTCGCCGTGCCGTACCAGATCCTCGAGGACCTCCCGCCCCGCCGCGCACCCCAGGTCCAGCGCGATCGACTTCTTGTTGCGGTTGAACGTCTCGAAGAACAGCGAATCCCCGCCCTCCGCATACGGCGGAACGTACCGCCCCACATCGCCTCCGGCCCGGGGGTCCTCGACCTTGATGATCTCCGCGCCGAGGTCGGCGAGGTGCACGCTCCCGAACGGCCCGGCGCCGTACTGCTCCAGGCTGATGACCCTGACGTCCTCCAGCGGCCTCATGTCAGCTCCTTGATGAGCGCGATGATGCGGGCCTGCGACTCGCGCACGGCCTCGGGCGGCCGGCCGTACACGGGCGGGGTGAGCTTGATCGTGGTGGCGAGCCCGCGGTAGGCGTCGATCCCCGCCGCGACCTGCGCGGGCGTGCCGGCCAGCGCCAGCCGCTCCACCATCCGATCCGGTACGGCTGCCGCCAGCCCGTCGGCCGGCGTCCCCGAGCGAAAGGCCTCGATGACCGCCTCCTGCTCTTCGGCCAGACCGTGGAAGGCGAAGAAGTCGCGGTAGGTGGCGACGCTGGCGTAGAAGCCGAGGACGCCCTTGGCCTGCCGGCGCGCCTCGGCAGGGTCGGCGTCGATGGCGCAACAACCCGAAACCACCACATCCACCCCCGGCCCGGCGGGCAACCCCGCTCCCGGGTCCGCCCACACACCGGGCGGCACGTCCGCCCCCGAGTCCTTTCCTGGATCCGGGCTGTTGCCGTGGTCAGGGGCTGGCGCCCGGCTCAGGTTGGGCAGGACGTGCTCGCGGACGTAGGCGGGCGAGCACAGCTCATGCGAGATCCACCCGTCGGCGATCCGCCCGGCCAGGCGGGTGAGCTGGGGCCCCACGGCGGCCAGGTAGATGGGGATGGCGGCACGGACCGGCCGGTGCGGCCGCCGGAACCCGCGCAGGTCGGCGCGCCGCGTCTCCCCCTCGACGACCGGCGGCGTACCCGCGACCACGGCCCTGATGATCTCGACGGTCTCGCGTAATCGGGTGACGGGACGGTCGGCCGCGACGTGATGCCAGCGCTCGTTCAGGCGGCGCGCCCCCACGCCGAGGCCGAGCACGAACCGTCCGCCGGTCAGCTCGTCCAGGTCGAGCGCCTCCAGGGCCAGGGTCAGCGGGCTGCGGGTGAAGGCCAGCGCGACCGCGGTGCCGACGCCCGCCCGGCTCAGCACCGGCGCGACGGCGGCGGCGGTCACGGTGGCGCTGCGGTGCAGCTCGGGCAGCCACACCACCTCGGCCCCGGCCTCCTCGGCGGCCCGCGCCGCCCCGGTCAGTTCGGCGAGCGTCTCGCCCCACGGGCCGTAGGTGATCCTCATGTGGTCATGGGACCGTTCTTGGCCTGGGGGAAATAGTCCTTGTCGTGCGGGGCGTCACGCTTGTACACCATGACCGTCCTGGTCCAGGACATGATCTCGTCGCCGTCCTGGTTGAGCCCGCGCGTCCGTGCCGTGACGATCCCCGCGTACGGCCGCGACCGCGACTCCCGCTTCGCGGTGACCAGCGATTCTGCGTAGACGGTGTCGCCGATGAAGACGGGTTGGGTGAGCTTGATGTCCTCCCAGCCCAGGTTCATGATCGCGGTCTGGCTGACGTCCATCACGGACAGTCCCAGCACGATCGCCACCGTCAGGCCCGAGTTCACGATGACCTTGCCTACGGGGGCTTTGGCGGCGAAGTGGGCGTTGAAGTGGTTCTGGTTCGTGTTCATCGTGAGCAGCGTGAACCACGTGTTGTCGGCCTCGCTGATCGTGCGCCCCAACGGGTGCTGGTAGACGTCGCCGACCACGAAGTCCTCGTAGTAGCGGCCGATGGCCGCCTCATGCACGGTCACCTTCGCCACGTTAATCGTCAGACGTTTTCCCGGTCAACGCCCCACACCCACCCCCTCCCCACCACGCCGAACCCACCACCCCCGAGAACCCACCCCCAGCCCCACCGGCACCCGCACCGGCAGACACCGCAGTCGATCACGGCCCGCCACCCAAGCACGTGTTCCTCCCACGCGGGCCACACCCCGCACGAGCGCCCATCCAACGCAGGATCCACCCGCGCAGGAGCCGTCCCTCGCGTGGACACACCTCGCACCGCCCCGGGGCCGGCTTGTGTGCGTGGGGCCGGTGGGCTTAGGGCTGGTGGGTGGTTTCTGGGGTGCGGCCGGACAGCTTGGCCACTACGTCGGCGATGCGGGTGGCGCGGTGGAGTTCGGCTCGGTGGAAGGCGGGGCCGACGGAGCGGGCCACCACGATGTGGAGTTCGGCGACGGGCAGCACCATGAGGCGTAGGTCGGTGCCGGCTCGGGCGGCGGGGCGCAGGGGTGGGTCGGGCAGGTCGAAGGCGGAGGGGGCGGCCAGGCTGGCATGCCGTACCACTCCGTCGGCCAGCGCGAGCGCCCAGTCGGCCCCGCACAGGCCGGGCAGGGCGTCCACCAGCGTCGCGAGCCCGCGCGCGGGGTCGGCGGCCACCTGCGTGAGGACGTCGTAGTCGGGCGCGGAACCCGGGACCTCCTTGGTCGGCCAGCAGCCCTCCACGCGCACGCCGGGCGCGCCGGACAGGCGCTCGCTCACCTCGCCCGCGGCGGCCGGCCAGTTGACGGTGAACTCGTCCAAGGCCCGACCGGCCTCGCGTTCCAGGACGGTCACCTGAAGGATGTCGGCGCCGAGTGCGCCCAGTGCCCTGGCTACCTGGCCCAGTCCACCGGGCCGGTCCGGCAGGGACACTCTGATCCGAAGCAGCATCGTCCGCCCCCTTTCGTGAGGGTCCACGGTGCCGTGTCGAGGTTTCCACCACGTTCCACGGAGATGTCACGCATGATGCGGCTATCTCGCATTATTGCTGGTCGAACATCTGGGTGTAGAGCCGTTCCAAGGCCACCACGACCGCGCCGCGCAGTACCGGATCGCCCTCGACCGTTCCGGGCACCACCCGCGTGGGCAACGGGATCAGCGCCGCCAGCCGCTGCTCCACCCTGGCCGCCAGGTCTTCTCCTCCGGCCCTGCCGATGGTCCCCGCGAGGATCAGAACACCGGGGTCGAGCACCGCGCAGACGGCCCGCGCCCCGAACACGATCCGATCGGCCAGCGCGTCCAGAAACGCGGGTGGCGCCTGCCTGACGACCTCACCAAGCTCCTCCGCCCCCAGCCGCCCCACGGCCAAGCCACCTGCCTGTCGGGCATCGGGTGAAGGGGTGCGGGGCGTGCGAGCAGAAGGCCAGGAGATGGCGGCCGAACTGCCGAGCGTGGGGTCAGAAGCTCCGAGTGGTGCGACCGCGCCGCCGGGAGCGTGGGGCGCGGAGGAGCGTTCCGGCGACGCGGAGGTGCCGCCCGGCGGGTTGGGTGTGGCTTCGCGTGGGGTGGGAGGGGCCTCGGCGGGGGTGGAGGTACCGGTGGGTGGGGTGAGGCCGTGGGTTTGGGCGAGGGTCAGGAGGGCGGGGGCGGCTACCAGGTCGGGGAAGGTGGAGCCGGTCAGACCCAGGGGGAGGTAGGAGATTTCGCCGGCGCCGCCCGATCGGCCCCGGTGCAGGCGGCCGTTCAGGATGACGGCCATGCCGACGCCCGTGCCCAGCGACAGCAGCGCGAACGTGGTTTCGCCCTGGGCGGCGCCGAGGCGGTGTTCTGCCAGGCCCACCAGGTTGACCTCGTTCTCGACCAGGACGGGCAGGCCGCCCAGCCGGGCGCGCAGGCCCGGCAGGAGGTTGGCGTGCCAGGTGGGCAGCGCGCCGACGTAGGAGACGTCGCCGGTCTTCGGGTCGATGAGGCCGGGGGTGCCGACCACGACGCCGTCCAGGCGCCCGGGGTCCAGGTGGGCGTCCAGAAGAGCGGCGGTGATGGTGTCGAAGACGAGCTGGTCGGGTTCGGCGGCCGGGTCGAGGGGACGGCGGGCGGAACCTACCTGGTTGCCCGTCAGGTCGTTGACCGAGGCCAGTACCTCGCCCGCCCGCACCTCCACGCCCGCCACGTGCGCCCGGTCGGCGACCACGCCGTAGAGGACGGCGTTCGGGCCGCGGCGCCGGGCAGGGGACTCCCCCACCGGGGTGATGAGGTTGCCGGCCTCCAGGCGGTCCACCAGATCACCGATGGTGGCCCGGGAGAGCCCGGTGCGCTGCTGCAGCTCCGCTCTGGACAGACTGCCGTGCTCCAGCAGCAGGTCGAAGGCCGCCCGGTCGTTGATGAGGCGGGCGGTGTGGGGCGAGGCGGTGCGCGGCATGGGCCAAGATGTACCACATAGCCTTTCTTTCTGGATACCATCCTGTTAATTTGCTGGCATGAGCGATCGATACGCACTCCTCGTCCCTGCTCCCCGGCACGCCGCGGCCCGGCCCGGCTCGTTCACGCTCGACGCGGGCACGCTTCTGCACGCGGAACCCGAGGTCGCCCACCTGGTACGGCGCCTCCTGCACCCCCTGAACCTGCCCCTCGCACCGGGCTCCGCACCCGAGGGGGTGCTCTCGGTCCGGATCGAGGACGGCGGGCAGGCCGAGGGCTACCGGCTGCGCGTCTCCGGCGACGGCATCGCGATCACGGCGACGGACCTGGCCGGCGTACGGCATGCCGTACAGGCGCTGAAGCAACTGCTCACGGCGGACGCGTGGCGGGCGGCGGCGCTGCCGGGACGGTGGGAGGCGCCGTGCGGCGAGATCGAGGACGCGCCCGCGGTCGGCTGGCGCGGCGGGATGCTCGACGTGTCACGACATTTCATGACTAAGGGGGCGGTGCTCAAGTACGTCGACCTCCTCGCCATGCACCGCATGAACCGCCTCCACCTCCACCTCACCGACGACCAGGGCTGGCGGGTCGAGAGCCGCCGGCACCCGGCGATCAACCGCAGGTCCACGCACCGGCCCGACACGCTCATCGGCCACCGGCGCCACTCCAACGACTACGACGGCACCCCGCACGGCGGCTACTACACCCTCGACGACCTCGCCGAGATCTCCGCCTACGCGGCGGAGCGCGGCATCACCGTCGTGCCGGAACTGGACCTGCCCGGCCACGCCTCCGCCCTGCTGGCCGCCTTCCCCGAACTGGGCACCGGCAGCCGCGAGGTGCTCGGCGGCTGGGGCGTCTCGGCCGGGGTGCTCAAGCCGATCCCCGCGGCCGTCACGCTGGTGTGCGAGCTTCTGGACGAGGTGCTGGAGGCCGTCGACACCCCGTACGTGCACCTCGGCGGCGACGAGTGCCCGACCGAGGACTGGCCGCTCGACCCCGAGGTGTCCGCGCACATGGCCGCGCTCGGCGTCACGCGGGCACGCGAGATGCACGGCTGGTTCCTGCGCGAGATCGCCGAGCACCTGGCCACGCGGGGCAAGCGCATGATCGTCTGGGACGAGGGCTTCCAGAGCGGCGGCGTGCGCGCGGACTCGATCGTCATGTGCTGGCGCGGCGACGCGATCGCCCGCCAGGCCGCCGCGGCCGGGTACGACGTGGTCCGCGCCCCCACCTACCCCACCTACTTCGACTACGACCAGTCCACGCTGCCCAGTGAGCCGCTGTCCATCGGCGGCCCGATCACGCTGGAGGACGCGGCGACGTTCGAGGTCCTGCCCGGCGCCTGGTCGGAGGAGGAGCGCGGGCGCGTGCTGGGCGGGCAGTTCCAGGTGTGGCGCGAGTACATCCCGGACGACCGCCACCTCGACTACATGACCTTCCCGAGGGCGTGCGCGATCGCCGAGGCCGTGTGGTCCGGCCGCCCCGCCGACTTCGCCGACCTGACCCGCCGCCTGAGCGAGGCCCACCTGGCCCGGCTGGAGGCCGCGGGCTGCGAGTACCGCCCGCTCGACGGCCCGCGCCCGTGGCAGACCGGCGGCACCGGCCGCCGCACCCGCGAGACCGACGACCCGCACCGCACCCGCGAGAACTGGCTGGCCTGGCGCGCCCAGCTTCCCCCCACCGACGTGCACGTCTCCGCCGTCGACCGTCCCTCCTAAACCTCTCCCATAAGTTACGGCCCAGCCGCCCCGCCCCCACCCCGCGCACGGGGCTGGGGGCACTCCAGGAAAACGGCAGCCAGGCCGCGCGGGGCGGGCCGCCGTAACGCCCGCCCCGTGGACCGGCCAGGTGGCCAAGGCAAAAGAGCAGTGGGTCAGGGCTTCAGGCCGGTCAGGACCGCGTCCAGGCGGCGGTAGCCCTCGCCCACCCCGCGTTCCATGGGTGACCGGAGCGCCACATCCCGCACCTCCCGCGACGAGTACGTGATCGTCGTGGTCAACGTGGTCCGCCCGCCATGCTCGTCCAGGGTCTGCGTGGTCAGCGACTCCCCCTCCACCCACTGGTCGTCGTACGACTCGGTGAACACCAGCCGCGACTCAGCCACGATCTCCCGATAAATCCCGCCATGCGCCATCTCCGCCCCACCGGGCCCGGCCGACACGAACCGCCACGCGCCGCCCACCCGCAGGTCGATCTCGCACCGCACGATCTGCCACCCCTGCGCCCCCATCCACCGCGGCACCAGCGCGGGATCGGTCAGCGCCGCCCACAGCAGGCGCCGCGGCGCGTAGAACGGGCGGATCATGATGATCTCGGTCTCGCCGAGCGCCTCGACGGTGAGCGTCACGGCCGCTCCTTCAGCTCGTCCAGCAACGCGTCCAGCCGCGCGTAGCTCTCCTGCCAGAAGTCCCGGTAGTTCTCCAGCCAGTCGGTGGCCTCCTTGAGCGGGCGGGCCTCCAACCGGCAGGGACGGCGCTGGGCGTCGCGCCCGCGCGAGATGAGCCCGGCCCGCTCCAGCACCTTCAGATGCTTGGAGATCGCGGGCTGGCTCATCGCGAACGGCTCCGCCAGCTCGCCGACGGTCGCCTCCCCCGCGCGCAACCTGGCCAGGATGGCCCGGCGGGTCGGATCGGCCAGCGCGGCGAACGTGGCGTCCAGATGTTCATAACTGTCCAGTTCCATAACTAGACGGTTTTATATGACGTCCGCATGCCGTATGTCAAGCGGATCTGACCACCTGCGGACCCGAGCCGGTCGAGCCGCGCACGATCAGCTCCGGCTGGAAGACCAGCTCGGAGTGCCGCGGCGGCGCGCCGCCGAACGCCTCCATCAACGTCTGCACCGCCGCCGTCACCATAGCCCTGATCGGCTGCCGGACCGTCGTGAGCGGCGGGTCGGTGAACGCGATCAGCGGCGAGTCGTCGTAACCGACCACCGAGACGTCGCCCGGCACCGAAAGGCCGCGCTCGCGGCAGGCGCGGATCGCGCCGAGCGCCATGAGGTCGCTGGCGCACACGATGCCCGTGCAGTCCTGGTCGAGGAGCTGGGCGGCGGCGGCCTGACCGCCCTCCACCGAGAACAGCGAATGGGCCACCAGGCCGGGACCGCCCACGGCCTCCCGGTAGCCCTCGATCTTCCTGATCACCGGGACGAACCGGGCCGGCCCCGCCGCCAGGCCGATGCGCGCGTGCCCGAGGTCCACGAGATGCTGGACGGCCAGCCGCGCCGCCAGCCGGTCATCGGGGGAGATGAAGGGCGCCGGCACGTCGGCCGCGTAGCCGTTCAGCAGCACGATCGGCACGCCCTGGCCGATCAGCTGCACATAGCGGTCGGAGCGCGCGGCGGTGTCGGCGTGCAGGCCGGACAGGAAGACGATGCCGCTCACCCCGCGCTCGACCAGCAGTTCGGTGAACTCGTCCTCGGCCGCGCCGCCGGGTGTCTGGGTGCACAGCAGCGGCGTGTAGCCGTGCTGGACCAGGGCGCGCTCGAAGGCCTGGGCGAACGCAGGGAAGATCGGGTTCTCCAGTTCGGGCGTCACCAGCCCGACCAGTCCGGCACTGCGCCGGCGCAGGCGGGGCGAACGCTCGTACCCCAGCACGTCGAGCGCGGCGAGGACGGCCTGCCGGGTCGCGGGCGAGACGCCCGGCCGGCCGTTGAGCACTCTGCTCACCGTGGCCTCGCTCACCTCGGCCTGGGCGGCGATGTCGGCGAGCCTCACAGCTTCGTGGCGCCCGCGGTCAGCCCCGTCACCAGGTGGCGCTGGACCAGCAGGAAGACCGCCGCGGCCGGGATCGCGATGAGCGCGGCGGCCGCGGTGAGCAGCCCCCAGTCCGACCAGTGCTGCCCGACGAACTGCTGGAGGCCGACACCGAGCGTGCGCTTCTCCTCCTGTGACATGAACACGGTCGCGTAGGCGACCTCGCCCCAGGCGGTCATGAAGCAGTAAAAAGCGGTGACGGCCAGGCCGGGGCGGGCCAGAGGCAGCACCACCCGCCAGAACGCGCCGAAGGGGCTGAGCCCGTCGACCATCCCGGCCTGGTCGATCTCCTGCGGGATGGTGTCGAAGTAGCTCTTCATCATCCAGGCGCAGAACGGCACCGCCACCGTCATGTACGCGATGACCAGCCCGGGAAGCTGGTTGAGCAGCTTGAGCGAGGCCATCAGGTTGTACAGGGGCACGATGAGGATCGCCACCGGGAACATCTGGGTGATCAGCAGCAGCCACATGACGCCCCGGTAGCCGGGAAAGCGGAAGCGGCTGATGGCGTACCCGGTGGTCGCGGCCAGGAACACGCCGAGCAGCATGGTCAGCCCGGCGACGAGCACCGAGTTGAGCAGCCACGTCGGGAACGCGGTCTCCGACAGCACCCGGCCGTAGTTGCCGAGCGAGGGGCTGTTGAACAGCTCCAGCTCGGTCGAGAGCCAGCCGTCGCGCGGCTTGAGCGAGGTCAGGATCAGCCACACGACCGGGAAGATCGAGATCAGCGAGGCGACGATCAGCGTCGCGTGCAAGGCGATCGACGCCAGCGGGCCTCTCTCGCCCCTCTTATGCTGCTTTTTCACCACACCTCCCCGGTCTTGCGCAGTGCCCGCCGGTAGCCGAACGCCATGAGCACGAGCAGCAGCAGGATGATGACGCCCCAGGTGGCCGAGCCGGAGTAGTTCCTGACGCCGGTGAAGGCCTCGCGGAAGGCGTAGGTCACCAGGATCTCCGTCTCGCTGCCCGGTCCGCCGCCGGTGACGAGGAAGATGACGGGGAACATGTTGAACGTCCAGATCGTGCCGAGCAGGATCACCGTGCTGGAGACGGCCCGCAGCGACGGCAGCGTGATGTTGGTGAACCGCTGCCACGGCGAGGCGCCGTCCACCTCGGCCGCCTCGTACAGCTCCTTGGGGATCGACTGCAGCCCGCCGAGCATGGCGACCATCATGAACGGCACGCCGAGCCACACGTTGACCGCGATCACCGCGATCCTGGCGGTGAACGGGTCGTTCAGCCAGCCCACCGCGCCGATCCCGGCCGCCTCCAGCATCGCGTTGATGACGCCGTAGTCGCTGTTGTAGAGGTAGCGCCAGATGAACGCGGCCACGAACGCCGGGATCGCCCACGGCAGGATCAGCAGCACCCGGTAGACCGAGCGGAAACGCAGCTTGCGGTGCAGGAGTACGGCCAGCCCGAGCCCCAGCCCGTAGTGCAGGGCCACGCAGGCCACGGTCCAGGTGACCGTCCAGCCGAGCTTGGCCCAGAACAGCCCGCTGCCGAGGATGTCCAGGTAGTTGTCCAGTCCCACGAACTCGTAGCGGGACGGGATGACGTTGACCCCGATCGTCCGGCCGACGTTGGCCTCGGTGGCGTCGGTGAGCGACAGGTAGACGCCGCGGGCCAGCGGCCAGCCGATCAGCACCGCCATGACGATGAGCACGGGGGCCACCATCGCCCAGGCGTACCAGTGGCGCAGCCAGGCCCGCCGCCCTGCCGGCACACGCTCAGATGTGCCCGAGTCCGGCACCGGTCAGCTCCAGTCCTTGAAGATGCCGCGGTACTTCTCGTCGACCGTCTTCACCATCTGCTCGGGCGTCTCCTTGCCGCCGACCAGCGCCTGGTAGCCCTCGAGCAGCGGCTGGAACAGCTGGCCGCCCTCGGGGATCCACGGCCGCGGCACGGCCGAGTCGAGCACCGGCTTGAACACGGTGACGTCCTTGTTCGCGGTGACCGCCGGGTCGGTGAAGGCCGAGGTACGCGGCGGCAGCAGGCCGAGCTTGCCGGACATCTTGGCCAGGCTCTCCTTGGAGGTCATGAACCTGACGAACTCGGAGCTGGCCGGGATGTTCTTGGACCCGGCGTAGATCGCCAGGTTGTGGCCGCCGGTCGGGGAACCGGCCTTGACGCTGCCCGCGGGGACCGGCGCGATGCCCAGGTTCGCCTTGTCCTTGAACTCCGCGCCCTGGTAGATCTCCGACAGCGCCCACGGGCCGTTGTAGATCATCGCGGCCTTGCCGTCCTTGAAGGCGGTCATGGCGTTGACGTAGCTGTCCTGTACGGCGGGCTTCGCGGCGGCCCCCGAGGTCACCAGGTCGGAGATGGTCCGCATGGCCTTCACGTTGGCCGGGGAGTTGACCACGATCTTCTTGGCGGCCACGTCGAGGGTGTCGCCGCCCTCGCCGTACATGAAGGGGAGCAGGAAGTAGGCGTCGACGTTGAGCGCCAGGCCGGTGACGCCGGCCTTGGACTTGACGTCGAGGGCGAACTGCTTGAGCTCGGTGACGTTCTTGGGCGGCTCGGTGTGGCCGGCCTTCTCCAGGAGCTTCTTGTTGTAGAGCAGGGCGAGGGTGTCGGTGACCTGGGGCACCGCATACGTCTTGTCCTGATATTTCGTGCTACTGAGGGGTCCGGGGAGGAAGTCCGCCTCGTTGTCGATCGCCCGAGATCCGTCGAGCGGCTGCAGGTAACCCAGCGAGGCGAACTGCGACGTCCAGGCCACCTCGGCACGGATCACGTCGGGCGCGCCGGTGCCCGCCTGGGCGGCGGTCTGGAACTGGTTCTGCGCCTGGTCGAAGGGCACGTTGACGTACTTGACCTTGATGGCCGGGTACTTGCCCTCGAACTCCTTGATCAGCTCCTGGAAGACCGGCCCTTCGCTGTCGGGCCTGGTGGTGTCCCACCAGATGATCTCGCCGCTGATCTTCGACGGGTCGGCGGCCGACTGCGCCGGGGCGGGAGCCGCGCTCTCACCACCACCACAGGCGGAAACCGCCAGCGCAAGGGCCGCCACGACCGCCGCAGCAGGGAAGGCTCGCCGCATGGTCCATCTCCTCAAGTACTCGAAACCGGGGTCAAGCAACCGGGACGTTACGCTCGCATGACCAATTTCGGAAGAACTTTCTGCAAGGTCTGCAAACTTGTTACATCTGAGGCCTCGATCTTCGGCGCTCTTGCTGCAATCTCCTGCAAGGCATTGCAAGGCCCTCCGCAAACGCGTACGTTCCGGGCAACGTCCTCCCTTTCTCCTGGAGTGCCTGTGAGCTCCCGCCCCGCCTTACGCACGCTCACCGCCCTCGCCCCGGCCGCCGCGCCGCTCGCCGTACCGGCGGGCAGAGGTATCGCGGGCAGAGGTACGGCGGCGCCGGCCGGCGGACCCGTGACGACCCCGCCGAGCGACCGGGCGCAACCGGGAGACGAGTCGCCGGCCAGGGACGCCGCGCGGAACGAGCTGTCACGCGAGCGCTTCTCCTTCGCCATGACCGAGAGTGGAACGCCCCGCTGCCTGCGTCCGGTCGCGACGCCTTCGGTGTCTACTGGAGGGTGCCGCCGGCCGACGGCGCGAAGGGACTGAGTACATCGTGCACAAGGGCGAGGAGACGGACCAGCCCGCCGACCAGCGCCTGGACGGCGACGAGGTGTGGAAGCTGTCCGGTGCCGACGGGTACGTTCTGCCGCAGCGGGCGGGCGGCGCGGACGTGGACCTGAAGAAGCTGCGGGCCCACTGGATCGCCCGCGACACCGTCGTCTGGCGGCCCCGCGACGACCAGGCCGGCGACGACACCCTCAAGGCGATCGAGTCGACGACCGGCACGGTCAAGCGGCTCATCCGGCTGCTGCCCGGCACGCTCACCGACGCGCAGAAGGCCAGGTGGCCGCATCTCAAGGCGCTGCCCGCGTACACCGTGGACCCGCGCGACGCCGCCCTGGTGCCCGAGGCGCTGCGCGGCCAGGTGGCGGCGGTCGAGCGCGACGCGGACGGTCGGCTGCTGACCGCGACCGGCGTCCAGCTGCCCGGCGTGCTCGACGACCTGTACGCCACCGACGAGCCGCTCGGCTACACCGGCGACCGCCTCGCCCTGTGGGCCCCGACCGCCCAGCGGGTAGGGCTGGCCCTGTACGACGGCGACTCGCAGGCGTACACGGAACACGCCATGCGGCGGGAGGCGAAGACCGGCGTGTGGTCCGTGCGCGTCCCCCGGTCCTGGCGCGGGCGCGACTACACCTACCTCGTCACCGTCCACTCCCCCGCGCACGGCGGCGTCGTCACCAACGAGGTCACCGACCCCTACAGCCTGGCGGTGGCCGCCGACGGCGTGCGCAGCAGGCTCGCCGACCTGGACGCGCAGCGCCCGCCCGGCTGGACGGACCTCGCCAAACCCCCGCCCAGACCCGCCAAGACCATCTACGAGCTTCACGTACGCGACTTCTCGGCCGCCGACGCCACCGTCCCGCAGGACCTGCGCGGCACCTACCGGGCGTTCACCGGCGACGGCGCGGGCATGCGGGCGCTGCGCGACCTGGCCCGCGACGGCCTCACGCACGTGCACCTGCTGCCCGTCTTCGACCTGGCCACCGTGCCGGAGCGCCGCGCCGACCGGAGCGAGCCGCCCTGCGACCTGGCCGCGCTGCCACCGGACTCGCCGCTGCAGCAGGAGTGCGTCGCCAAGACCGCGGCCAAGGACGGCTTCAACTGGGGCTACGACCCGCTGCACTACACCGTGCCCGAGGGCTCGTACGCCACCGACCCCGACGCGCGTACCCGCGAGTTCCGCTCGATGGTGGCCGGGCTCAACCGGTCGGGGCTGCGCGTGGTCATGGACGTCGTCTACAACCACACCCACTCCACGGACGTGCTGGACACGATCGTGCCCGGCTACTACCACCGGCTTCTGCCCGACGGCACCGTCGCCACCTCCACGTGCTGCCCGAACACCGCGCCCGAGCACGCCATGATGGGGCGGCTCGTGGTCGACTCGGTCGTCACCTGGGCCCGCGACTACAAGGTGGACGGCTTCCGCTTCGACCTCATGGGACACCACCCGAAGGCCAACATCCTGGCCGTGCGCCGGGCCCTGGACGCCCTGACGCCCGCCAAGGACGGCGTGAACGGCAAGGACATCCTGCTGTACGGCGAGGGCTGGAACTTCGGGGAAGTGGCCGACGACGCCCGCTTCGAGCAGGCCACGCAGGCCAACCTGGCCGGGACCGGGATCGCCACCTTCAACGACCGGCTGCGTGACGGGGTGCGGGGCGGCGGGCCGTTCGACGCCGACCCGCGCGTGCAGGGTTTCGGCTCCGGCCTGGCCGGCGATCTCAACGGCGGCCCGGCCAACGGGGACGCGGCGGCGCGCCTCGCCCACTACCGGGACCTCATCATGCTCGGGCTGACCGGCAACCTGCGCGACTACGTGCTGCCCGACGGGCGTACCGGCGCGGACGTGCTCTACAACGGCCACAAAGCCGGATATGCCGCCCACCCCTCCGATGTCGTGACTTATGTGGATGCGCATGACAACGAGACGCTCTACGACGCACTCGCCTACAAGCTCCCGCCCGCCACGGACATGGCGGCGCGGGTGCGGATGCAGGCGCTGTCGCTGGCCACGGCGTTGCTGGGGCAGGGGACCGCGTTCGTGCACGCCGGCAGCGAGCGGCTGCGCTCGAAGTCGCTGGACCGCAACTCCTACGACTCCGGCGACTGGTTCAACCGCCTGCACTGGGACTGCGCGCGGGGCAACGGGTTCGGCGCTGGGCTGCCGCCGAAGGCGGACAACGAGGTCAGATGGCCCTACGCGCGGCCGCTGCTGGCCGATCCGGCACTGCGGCCGGACTGCGCGGCCATCTCCGCGGCGCGCGAGCGGTTCGGGGAGTTCCTGCGCATCCGGGGCTCCTCCCCGCTGTTCGCGCTGGGCGCGCGGGCGCGCGAGCGGGTCTCGTTCCCGGCCGCGCCGCCCGGCGTGATCGCCATGCGGCTGGACGGCACCGGCCTGGATCCGCGCTGGACCGCGATCACCGTCGTCTTCAACGCCACCCCCGAGACGCGCGGCGTGACCGTGCCGGAGCTGATGGGCACCGCGACCACGCTCCACCCGGAGCAGGCCGACCCGGTGGCCGGGCGGTCCCGCTTCGACGCCGCCACCGGCACGCTCGCCGTACCGGGCCGGACCGCCGCGGTCTTCGTGAGCGCCCCCTAGAATCCGCCTGTGGACCACCGGCTCATTCAGGCGGCGCTGGAATGCATCGCCACCTACGGCTACCGCAAGACCTCCCTGAGCGACGTGGCCGCCAAAGCCGGGGTCTCGCGGGCCACCGTCTACCGCGCGTTCGGCTCCAAGGACCGGATGGGCGAACTCGTGGTACGCCACGAGGGGGCCAGGTTCATCGAGCAGATCGAGGAGATCTTCGCCTCCGAGGAGCCGCCCCAGGAGCAGATCGCGCGCTCGGTGGAGTTCGCGCTGGAGTTCACCGGCAACCACGACGTGCTGCAGCGCATGCTCATGGAGGAGCCGGAGGAACTGTTCACGATGCTCATCGAGCGGCCGGGGCACACGGCGTTCATCACGTTCCTGACCGAGGGGATGGCGCCGTTCCTGGCCGCCGGTCCGAACGCCCACCTGCTGCGGGTCACACCCGAGCAGGCCGTGGAGTTCACCACCCGGGTGATCCTCAGCCTGATCGCCCACCCGACCACCTCGCTCGGCGGCAGCGCGGAGATCGCCCGGTTCATATGGGCAGCGATTGGCCGCCCAGCGTCACCCGCATGAACCATTCCTCGGTCCGCGCCACGGCCGGATGGTCGCGGTGGGCGTCGAGCACCCAGCGCCACGTGGGGTCGGCCCGCGCCTGCTCGTCGTAGGCCCGCCGGACGACGTCGGGCGGGGCTCCGTCCTCCAGGAGCGTGTCCATGCGGGCCCCGAGCGCGGCGTACCACCGCCGCGCCAGATCGCTCAGCACGTCCTCGGGAACCGCCGGATCGCCGCTCGCCCTGACCCTCGCCAGGACGGCCTGGAGTTCCTCTCGCCGGGTCTGCATCGACCCTCCTCAACCGAGACGCTGAGACGAATGGATCTAGCTGTCTCATGTCTACTACACCGGAGAGGGCGGCGGGCGGCGATCGCCCGTGAGCCCCGTCACACGCGGCCCCCCTACGGCAGCGACGGGCGGCGGGAGCGGTGGCGGGCGCGGCGGGTGAGCTGGCGGGCGTCGAGGATGAGAAGGTCACCGCCGTCCCTGGTGATCCAGCCCCGGCGGGTGAAGTCGCCGAGGATCTGGTTCACCCGCTCGCGCGAGGCCCGTACGTGGTGGGCGAGGTCGTCCTGGCTGAGGTCCAGCGTCAGGCGCAGCCCCACACTGGTACGGCGGGCGAAACGGGCCCCCTGCTCCACCAGCACCCTGGCCACCCGGGTGGCCACGTCCACGCCCGCGGCGTCCTCGATGCGGTCGTTCATGCGCCGGATGCGCGCGGCCAGCAGGCACATGACCCGGCGGGCCGCCTCGGGATGCCGGTCGACCCAGTCCGACATCTCCTTGACCGGAGCGCGGTAGGCGGTCGTGTCCTGGACGGCGGTGGCCGTGGCCTGGCGCGGGGCCGTGTCGAACAGGCACAGCTCGCCCAGGAGTTCCCCCGGCCCGGCCATGGTCAGCAGGATCTCGCCGCCCTCCGGGCTCGGCCTGGTCGCCTTCACCTTGCCGCTCAGCAGGACCAGGACGCAGTCACCCGGCTCCCCCTCGGTGAACAGCCGGGCGCCGCGCGGGAAGACGGCCCGCGCGGCCAGCGACAGGAAATCGGCCACCACCTCCTCCGCCAGCCCGTCCAGCAGCGGGATCCCGCCGGTCATGGCAGCAGTCCGAAGGTCTCGGCGAGTGCGTACTCGTCGGCCAGGAACCAGGCTTCCACCACCTTGCCTCCGGCCAGGCGCCAGATGCCGACCTCCAGCACCTCCACCGGCCGACCTGTCGGCTCATGGCCGAACAGCGGGCCGCCGTGGGTGGCGTGGATGGTCCACACCGCCCACACCCGGTCCCCCTTGGCGATCATCGCGTGAATCTCGTCGGCCCGGTCGGGCAGGCCCTCCGGCGCGTAGGAGGCGCCGGAGCGCGCGGCCAGATGGGCCATGCCCCGCCGGTGGATCCGGGCGCCGGGCGCCATGTAGGCCTGCCGGCCCGCCACGGTGGCGTGGCGCAGGGCGCGGACGACCTCCAGGTTGCGCAGCTCTTCCTCGGTGTGGGCCTGCGCGGCGGGCTCTGCCAGCAACAGCGTGCTCCTCTCACGGGCTCACCTGAATCCAGCCTCTCACGGGCTGGTCAGGAAATATCCGGACACGTCGATGGGCTTTTCGGCCAGGCCGTAGGTGCGCATGGCGTCGGCGATGCGCTGCACCTGCGGGCGCAGCGTGGCGACGTCCGCCGTCTCCAGGTACCTGTTGATGACGACCTTGTTCGCCACCGCCGCGTCGATCGTGGTGAACTTCGGCAGCGCCGCCTTCACCTCCGCCGGATGGGCGTTGGCGTAGGCGGTCGCCTTGAGCAGCGCCCGCTGGAACCCGGCCAGCGCCCTGCCGTTGGCCGCGGCGTACTTCTCCGAGACCAGGTAGCCGCCCACCGCGTAGCCCTCCAGTTCCCCGGAGGAGGTGTCGTAGACCGGCCTGGCCCCGAGCTGGTCGATCATGAGCGTCCTGAACGGGTCGCTCGTGCAGGTCGCGGCCACCTCTCCGGACTCCAGCACGTTCGCGTGCTCCGGCGGCGCCACCGGCGTGAACGCGATCGTGTCCGCGGGCAGCCCCTTCGCCTTGAGCTCCGAGCGCACGTTGAGGATGCAGACCGTGCTCGGCGACAGCACGGCCAGTTTCTGCCCCTTCAGGTCGGCCAGGCTCCGGGCGCGCGAGCCCTTGCCCACGAGCACCTGCTGCGACCCGGTGACCGCGGTGTCGGTCAGGGCGACGAGCTTGACGCCGAGGCCCTTGGAGTACGCGCTCAGCCCGCTCACCACGTTGGACCAGGCCATGTCCACCTGACCGCCGACGACCGCCTCGACGGTGCTGCCCGAGCCGAGGTCCACGTCGGCTTTGACGGTCAGGCCCTCGGCGGCGAAGAAGCCCTTGTCCATGGCCAGGTGCAGCGGAACGTTGCTGACGTTGGCCGGATTGCTGATGGTGATCGAGACGGGACCGGCCGGCGTGGGCCCGCCCCCGCAACCGGCGACGAGCAGGGCTGCCACGCAGAGGACGATGGTGCGTTTCACGAGGCTCTCCTCAGGACGCGTCTTTGATGTGCTGGGCCACGACGCTGCGCTGGCGCACGAACGCCGGCAGCGACTTGGTGACGATCTGATCGCGTACGCGAGGCAGCTCGATGACGAGCTCGGCCAGCACGCTCCCCGGCGACCTGCGCAGGACGACGAGCCGGTCGGCCAGATAGACCGACTCGTCGATGTCGTGGGTGACGAACAGGATCGTCATCCCGAACTCCAGATGGACCCGGCGGGTCAGGTCCTCCAGGCCCGAGCGGGTCTGGGCGTCGACGGAGGCGAACGGCTCGTCCATCAGCAGCACCTTCGGCCGGTAGGCCAGCGCGCGGGCGATGGCCACGCGCTGCTGCATGCCGCCGGACAACTGCCAGGGGTAGCGCTCGTGCTTGCCCTCCAGCCCGACCGCGGCCAGCGAGCGTTCCACCCGCTCCTGGCGCTCGGCCTTCGGCAACCGCAGCGTCTCCAGCGGGAACTCGACGTTCTGTCCCACCTTCATCCACGGGAACAGCGAGCGCCCGTAGTCCTGGAAGACCACGGCCAGGCCCTCCGGTACGCCGCTCACCTCCTCGCCGTGCACCCGCACCGCGCCGCGCGTGGCCGGGACCAGCCCCGCCACGCACTTGAGCAGCGTCGTCTTGCCGCAGCCCGACGGTCCGACGATCGACAGCAGCTCGCCCTCCCGCACCTCGAAGGAGAGGTTGTGCAGCGCCGGGTTCCCCTCCCCGTAGGTCTTGGACAGGTTGCTCACCTGGAGTGCGGTCATGAGGGGCGACTCCTTAGAACGCGCCGCTCGGCGGCGAGGAAGAGCACGTTGAGCAGGTATCCGAGCAGGCCGAGCAGGACGATCGCCGCCCACACGTCGAGGATCTCGAAGGTGCGCTGGGCGGTGATGAGGAAGTGGCCGAGCCCGTGGTCGGCCAGCAGCCACTCCGACAGCACCATGAGGATGAGCGAGAGCGACAACGTCACCCGCATGCCCGCGAAGATCTTCGGCAGCGCGGCCGGGATCACCACCCGCAGGAGCTGGGTGCGGGGCGGGATGTGGAAGGCGCGGGCCGTCTCCAGGTACATGGGGTCAACCGACCGCACCCCCTGCATGGTGTTGAGCAGCACCGGCCACACGCAGCCGAAGGTGATCAGCCCGATCCGCATGAGGTCGCCGGAGCCGAAGACCAGCAGGAACACCGGGACGATCGCCGGCTTGGGCAGCGAACGCAGGAAGTTGACCGGCGGATCGACATATCCGGCGGCGGCCTTCCACCGACCGGCGGCCAGCCCGACGACCACCCCGGCCGCCGCCCCGGCCAGCCAGCCGGTCAGCGCCCTGAGCACGCTGGGCCCGGCGTCCTGCCAGAACCGCTCGGTCAGCAGCGGCTCGCTGAACCACAGCTCGGCCACCCGCCCCGCGATCCGTCCCGGCGGCGGGAAGAACGGCGAGCCGGCCGCCACCGCGGCCCACTGCCAGAGCAGCACGGCCAGCACCACCGGACCGAACCGGGCGAGCGCCCCCCGCGCCGGCTCGCCCGCGCCCCTGCCGGCCGGGGCGTGCGCGGGCGCCTGCGCCACACTCATGAGGGTCCCTTTCCGTCCCAGACCACCAGGCGGTTCGTCACCGCGACGGTGATCCCGTTCATCAGGTAGCCGAGCACCCCGGCGAGCGTCACCGCGGCGAAGACGGTGTCGGCGTGGAATCCGGCATAGCTGGCGCGCAGGATGAAGTAGCCGACCCCGTCGCGCGTGCCCACCGCGATCTCGGCGGCGATGCCCACGGTCAGCCCGGTGGCCAGCGCCAGCCGCAGCCCGGTGAGCATGAGCGGCAGCGCGCTCGGCAGCACGACCCGCCACCAGGTCCGCGGCACCGGCACCCGGAAGGCGCGGGCGGTCTCCATCGCGACCGGGTCGACGCCGCGCACGCCGTAGACGGTGTTGAACAGCAGCGGCCACACCGCCACGAACGCCACGATCGTCACCTTCATCGACAGCCCCTGGCCCATGACCAGGACCAGCAGCGGGATGATCGCGATCCCCGGCACCGACCGCAGCGAGTCGATGATCGGCGTCAGCCCCAGCGCGACCAGCCGGTAGGAGCCGATGAGGACGCCGAGCGGCACCGCGATCGCCGCGGCCAGCGCCACACCCCCGAGCACCGCCACGAGCGTGGCCCACACCTCGACCAGGAACGCCGGATCCACCAGCAGCCGCAGCGCCTCGCCCAGGATCACCCCGGCGGGCGGCAGCAGCCGCGGATCGACCAGCTCCAGCCGGGCGAACACCTCGAAGGCGAGGGTCAGCAGCGCGGCGCCCGCCGTACCCCTGAGGAAGGCGGCGAGCGCGCCGCGCGGGGAGGTGCGGCGGCGCACGCCGGGACGGCGCGGCTCGGCGCGCACGCCGGTGGTGGTGACGGGCGCGTTCACGGCGCCCCCGCCGGTCCCGCGGAGACCTTCCCGGTACGGCTGGCCGAGACGATCACCCCCGCCAGCAGTCCCGCACCCACGAGCACCGCGCCCCAGGTGGCGCCGGCCAGCGAGAGCCCCAGCAGCGCGTCCACGGCCAGCGCGCCCGGCCCGGTGAAGGCGAGGCAGCAGGTGGCCGCGAGCAGCACCAGCTCGTACTCGAAGCCGTTGCGGCGGCGCGAGAGCCCGTTCGGCAGGTGCAGGATGACGATGTTGGCGAACGTGCCGGCCAGCATCAGCACCGCGAGCGGGGTCAGCGCCCCGGCGGCCAGCAGCAGCCCACCGGCGGTCTCGGCCAGACCCGCCACCGCCGCCATCAGCAGCGGCGGCCGGTAGCCCATGCGGCCGAAGAACGCGGCGGCGCCCTTCAGCCCGTCGGCGCCCCACCAGCCGAACAGCTTCTCCGTGCCGTGGTAGACCATGACCAGGCCGACCGCCAGGCGGAGGATCAGCAACCCGATGTCCATCACCGTGCTCCGTTCAGCTGAAGGCGGGAAGTACCTGGTCGAGGAACAGGCGCAGCGACCGGTCGGAGACCTCGGGCGACATGAACCCGTAGTTGAACAGCAGCGCCATATGCCGGACTCCGGCCGCCTCGTACTCCCTGATCTGCTCGGACACCGAGCCAGGGTGGCCGATGAGCATGGCCTGGTCGAGGAACTCGTCGGGGTTTTGCGGCGAGACTCCGACGACGCTCTTGAGGTGGGCGGCGTCGCGCACGTCCTTGACCATGCCGAAGCTGCGCCGCTGGTGTTCGGCCATGAGCACGAGACGCTCGCGGATCTCCCGCTCGGCCTGCTCGCCGGTGTCGGCCACGTAGACCTGCTTCTGGACCATGCTCCAGTCGAGCCGGTCCTGCACGGCCTCCTCGCCGAGGCCGCCGTCGCGCAGCGCCTGTTCATAGACGCGCCAGCGGGTGGTGAGCGGCTGCGGTTTCTCCCGGGCGGTGAACAGGTACCAGCCCTTGCGGCCGGTCCACTCGGCGCCGGAGTCGCTCTGGGTGGCGCGGGCGAAGGCCGGGGCGGAGCGGTGATGGGCGGCGGGCATGATGCGGGTGTGCAGGGTGCCGCGCTCGAAGGCGGTCTCCCACTCCAGGGGCGGATCGCCGGGTCGCTTGGCCAGGGCGGCTTCGAGGATCTCCAGGTTGTGCATCATCTGGGCGTGGCGCTGGGAGGGGTCGCGGCCCATGCCGGCGTACTCCAGCGGCGAGCCGCCGGCGGCGAAGCCCACGATCAGCTCGCCGCCGGTGAGGATGTCCAGCAGGTTGCAACGCTGGGCCAGCCGCATGGGGTTGTGCAGCGGGGGCACCGCCACGGCCAGGGAGAACCGGGTGCCGCGGGGTGCCATGGCGGCCAGGTGGGCGGCGTACATGAAGTTGTCGCCATAGGTGTTGTAGCCGGAGAAATGGTGCTCGGTGAGCACGATGCCCCGGACGCCGGCCCGGGTGGCCTCAAGGGCCTGGCGGGTGAGGGTCTCGATGATGCCGACGTCCTCGTGCGGGCCGCGGGTCTGGGCGTTCAGGTAGATGGAGAAGCGCATCCGGGGTTCCTCCTTCGTGGTCGCTAGGCCGGGAATCCGGCGTAGCGGCGGCGGTGGTAGAGCAGCGGGGCGGCCTCCCGCTCGCGGGCGCCCTCGACGACGAGGCCGATGACGATGAGGTGGTCTCCGCCGCCGACGGTCTCCAGCACCTCGCAGATCGCGTGGGCGACGGTGCCCCGGGTCAGCACCGGCACGCCGTGGCGCCCCGGCCGCCAGGCGATGCCGTCGAACTTGCCGTCCCCGCCGCCGGCGAAACGCTCCGACAGCGAGGCCGAGCCGGCGTCGAGGACGTTCACGCAGAAGGCGCCGGACCGTTCGATCGCCGTCAGCGTGCGCGAGCCGCGGCCGATGCACACGAGCATCAGCGGCGGGTCGGCCGACAGCGCGCAGACCGCCCCCGACGTCAGGCCCGCCGGGCGCCCGGGTCCTGCAAGGCTCGTCACCACCGTGACCCCGGTCGGCAGCGAGCCCGCCAGGGTCTTGAACAGCTGCGCGGGCACCGCCGCGGCGTCGTCGGTGAGGCTCATGCGGCCATCCTGCGTGACCTGCGGCGACGCGGGCCAGCGGATGTGGAACATGCAACAACCGCTGGTCAGGCCAGGATCGCGAGCGGATTTTCCAGCAGCGACAGGAAGACGCGCAGCCACTCGGCGGCCACCACGCCGTCCACCGGACGGTGGTCCACCGACAGCGTCACCGTCAGGACCGTGGCCGCCACGACCGCCCCGTCCCGGACCACCGGCGCCTGCCTGGCCGCGCCGACGGCCAGGATCGCGGCCTGCGGCGGGTTGACGATCGCGGTGAACTCCTCCGGTCCGTGCATGCCGAGGTTGGTGACCGTGAGCGTGCCGCCCTCCAGCTCGTCCTGGCGCAGGCGGCCGGCGCGGGCGCGCTCGCCGTACTCGCGCAGGGTGCCGGCCACGAGGGAGACGGGCGCGCGCTCGACGGCGCGCAGGACGGGTGTGAGCAGGCCGCCCGGGGTGGCGACGGCCACGGCGATGTCGACCTGGGTGTGGGCGCGGACGGCGGTGTCGGTCCAGGTGACGTTCATCGCCGGGACCCGGACGTGGGCGTGGGCGGCGGCCTTGACGATCAGGTCGTTGACCGAGACGCGGGGGCCGCCGCCCTGGTTGAGCTGGGCGCGCGTCGCCAGCAGGGCGTCGGCTCTGGCGGTGCCGCGCAGGTAGAAATGCGGGGCGGTGCGTTTGCTCTCGGTGAGCCGGGCGGCGATGGCCCGGCGCATCGGCGTGTGCGGGACCTCGATGTAGACGGGCGTCCGCGTGGCCTTCACCTTCACCGAGGCGGCCACGGCCGCTTCCACGTCCCTGCGGACGACCCGGCCATTGGGTCCCGAGCCGGGGATGTCCTCCACCCGCAACCCCGCCTCCTTGGCCAGGCGTCTGGCCAGCGGACTGGTGAAGACCCGCTCTCCGGTACGGCCCGCAGACGCCCGCCCGGAGGCGTGCGGACCGCCGGGCGAGTCACCCGCAACGGGCTTGTCGGCCGGAAGGGCGCCGACCTCCGGTGCCAGGGCCTCCGGGACCGCCAGGGCCTCCGGGACCAGTGTGTCGGGGGGCTCGCCCGGGGTGCCCAGGACCGCGATCGGCGCCCCCACCTCCACCATGGCCCCGTCCTGCACCAGCGTGCGCAGCAGGACCCCCGCCTCCTCGGCCTCCACCTCCACCACCGCCTTGTCCGTCTCGACGGTGGCGATCACCTCCCCCTTCCCGAACGGGGCGCCGGCCGCGACCGCCCACCCCCGCAGGATCGCCTGGATCGCGCCCGCCGCCACCTCGGGCATGCGCAGGACTCTGGCCATGGCTTGTCAGCTCCTCGTCATCTCGGCCAGCGCCGCGGACACCTCGGCGGCTCCGGCGATGGCGGCGCGTTCGAGCACCTTGCTGATGCTGGGCGAGGCTTCTCCTCCGGTCACCCGCCGCACGGGCTGGTCGAGCCAGTCGAAATAGCGCCGCTGGATCTCATCGGCCAGCCAGCCGCCGTAGGAGGTGCCGAGCGCCCCCTGTTCGGCGATCAGCACCGCGCCGGTCTTGCGGACGCTGGCCCCGACGGTGTCCCAGTCGAGGCTGGCCCGGTCCAGCCAGCGCAGGTCGATCACCTCCGCGTCCGCCTCGCCGGCCACCTCCAGCACCAGGGGGGTCATCGCGAGGTAGGTGAGCACGGTGACGGCGTCGCCGGTACGGCGGACGGCGGCGCTGCCGACGGGCAGGCAGTAGTCGAGGTCGCCCACGGGCCCGTCGCCGACGGTGCCGTAGAGGTCCACGTGTTCCAGCACGAGGACGGGGTCCTGGCAGCGCAGGGCGCTGTTCATCAGGCCGACGTAGTCGTAGGGGGTGGAGGGGGCGGCGATGCGCCAGCCGGGGGCGGTGGCGAAGATCCCGGCCGGGTCCATGGAGTGCTGCGAGCCGTACCCGGTGCCCATCGCGACCTTGCTGCGCAGGACGAGCGGCACCGGCCCCGCGCCGCCGAACATGTGCCTGGCCTTGCCGATCTGGTTGAAGAGCTGGTCGGCGGCGACCCACATGAAGTCGGCGTACATGAACTCGACCACGGGGCGGAAGCGGCCGTCGAGCGCGATGCCGCCGCCGAGGCCGGAGAAGGCGTTCTCGCTGATGGGCGTGCCGAGCACGCGGTCGGGGAAGCGTTCCTTGAGCCCTCGGGTGGCGCCGTTGGTGCCGCCGCCGAGGCGGTGCACGTCCTCGCCCAGCACCACCACGCCGGGGTCGGTCTCCATGCGCCGGGCCATGACGGCGGCCACCGCGTCGATGAACTTCTGCCCGGCCAGCGTGCCCTCGAAGGTGAACCGGGCGTCGCCGAACTCGCTCAGGTCGCCCCTGACGCCCACGTCGGCGAATGACGGCCGCGGCCACTCGGCGGGCTTGATCCGCCGCACCGCCGTCCCTTGGCGGCCGGCGGCGCCGGGGTCGGGCTCCAGCAGCGTGTCCGCGATCCCGGCCATGAGCGTGGTGGCCGCGGCGCGGGCCTTGTCCAGTTCGGCGGGGGTGAGCAGGCCGCGGCGCTCCAGGTGCCGCGCGACCTGGTCGAGCGGGTCGCGGGCGCGCCACTGCCGTTCCTCCTCCTTGGTGCGGTAGCCGAACGCGCTGCCGGGGAAGGGGCCGTTCTGGTGGAAGTACCGGTAGACGTCGGCTTCGATGAGGACCGGGCCGCGGCCGGACCGCAGCAGGGCCAGGGCCTCGCGCATGGTCTGGTGAACGGCCAGCGGGTCCATCCCGTCCACCTTGAAGCTGGCGATGCCGAAGCCGGGCCCGCGCGCCGACAGCCGCGGCTCGCCGGTGGCCTCCCGCACGCCGGTCGAGACGGCGTAGCGATTGTTCTCGACGAAGAAGCACAGCGGCAGCTTCCACGCGGCGGCCAGGTTGAACGTCTCCAGCGTCGAGCCGATGTTGATCGCGCCGTCGCCGAAGTAGGTGACGGCGACGGCGTCGGTGCCCGCCTGCCGGTGCGCCCACGCCGAGCCCGCGGCCAGCGGCACCCCGCCGCCGACGATCGCGTTGGTGCCGATGGCTCCGGCTTCGGTCCACTGCAGGTGCATGGAGCCGCCCCTGCCGTGGCTGAAGCCGCGCTCCAGCCCGCAGATCTCGGCGAGGCCGCGCAGCAGGACGTCCCGCGCCCGCGGCGAGAGGTCCACTCGCGGGTCGAGGCCCTCGGGCTCCACGTGGCACAGCGCCTTGGCCAGGAACTGGTGGTGTCCCCGGTGGGAGCCGTTGACCGTGTCGCCGGGGGCCAGGGCGAGGACCGAGCCGACCGCCCCGCCCTCCTGCCCGATGCTGGCGTGGGCGGGGCCGTGGACGAGGCCGGCCTTGGCCAGTTCCAGCACCTGCTCCTCGAAGGCGCGGATGAGGACGAGCTGGCCGTACATGGTGGTCAGCAGGGACGGGTCAGCGGCGTCCCAGTCGGCCTCCGTGGCGACGACCTCGATCCAGGGGACGACGGGTTCTAGCCTGTGGTGTTCGCTCATGTTAGTCTCCGCAATCGATTGCGTCCCGCGACGGAAAGGGTCACGATGCTCCCCGGACTGGCAAGGCTCGATCACATCGGCTTCACCGTGCCCGACATCGACGAGGCCAGGGCGTTCCTGGTGGACGTGCTCGGCTGCGAGTACATGTACAAGCTCGGCCCCTACGAGCACGCCGACGACTGGATGGCCGAGCACCTGAACGTGCACCCCCGCGCGGTCATGCGCGAACTGCACTTCTTCCGCTGCGGCGGCCAGGCCGTCTTCGAGGTCTTCCAGTACGAGGCCCCCGGCCAGAGCAAGACCCAGCCCCGCAACAGCGACGTCGGCGGCCACCACATCGCCCTGTACGTCGACGACATGGACGCCGCCGTCGCCTACCTCAAGGACCGCGGCCTGACCGTGCACAGCGGCCCGACCGCGAGCAAGGGGCCCAGCGAGGGCCAGCGCTGGATCTACTTCCTGTCCCCGTGGGGCATGCAGTTCGAGCTCGTCTCCTACCCGGACGGCAAGGCCTTCGACCGGGGCCTCACCAGCTGACCGCCACATACTGGGTCTCCAGGTAGTCCAGCAGTCCCTCGTGGCCGCCCTCCCGGCCGACGCCGCTCTGCTTCATCCCCCCGAACGGCGCGGCCGGGTCGCTGACCAGTCCTCGGTTGAGGCCGATCATCCCGGCCTCGATCCGCTCGCCGACCCGCAGCCCGCGAGCCAGGTCGCCGGTGTAGACGTAGGCGACCAGCCCGTACTCGGTGTCGTTGGCCAGCCGCAGCGCCTCCTCCTCCCCGGTGAAGGCCACGATCGGCGCGACCGGGCCGAAGATCTCCTCGCGCAGGATCGGCGCGTCCGGGCGTACCCCCGCCAGAACGGTCGGCTCGTAGAAGAAGCCGGGACGGTCCGGGCGCCCGCCGCCCGCCAGGGCCTTCGCACCGCCCTCCAGCGCCTGCCGGACCAGGCCGTCCACTTTGTCCACGGCCTCCTGGTTGACCAGCGGGCCGACCTCGGCGCCGGGGTCCGTACCGGGGCCGAGGCGCAGCGCCGACATCCGGGCGGCCAGGCGGCGGGCGAACTCCTCGGCGACCGGCTCCTCGACATAGAAGCGGTTGGCGGCCGTGCACGCCTCGCCGGCGTTGCGCATCTTGGCGATCATCGCGCCCTCGACCGCGGCGTCCAGGTCGGCGTCGGCGAAGACGAGGAAGGGGGCGTTGCCGCCGAGCTCCATCGAGCTGTTGATCACCTGGCCTCCCGCCTCGCGCAGCAGCAGGCGGCCGACCTCGGTGGAGCCGGTGAAGGAGAGCTTGCGGACGCGCGGGTCGCGCAGCATGGTCGCCACGACCTCGCCGGAGCGGCGGGCGGGCAGCACGTTGACCACGCCCGGCGGCACGCCGGCCTCCTCAAGCAGCCTGGCCAGGGCCAGCGCGGTGAGCGGGGTGTCGCTGGCGGGCTTGAGCACGACCGTGCACCCGGCCGCGAGCGCCGGGCCGATCTTGCGGGTGGCCATGGCGGCGGGGAAGTTCCACGGGGTGACCAGGACGCAGACGCCGACCGGGCGGCGCAGCACCAGGATGCGGTTGCCTCCCGATGGCGCGGTCAGCACCGATCCGCCGGCGCGCACGGCCTCCTCGGCGTACCAGCGGAAGAACTCGGCGGCGTAGGCCACCTCGGCGAGGGCGTCGGGCAGGGCCTTGCCGTTCTCACGGGAGATCAGCGCGGCCAGGTCGTCGGCCTGCTCGCTCATGAGCTCGAACGCCTGGCGCAGGACCTCGGAACGGTAGCGCGGCGTCGTCGCCGACCAGGACTCGGCCGCGTCGGCGGCGGCGGAGACCGCGGTGAGCGCGTCGGCCGGCGTGGCGTCGGCCACGGACGCGATCACCTCGCCCGTGGCGGGATCTGTGACATCGAACCGGCCGCCGTCGCCGGCGGGCGTTGATCGACCCCCGATGTGAAGCATGGGAACCTCCCGGTTCAGTACGGGCTGGCGATGACGAGGTCCTGCGCGGGGAAGAGCGTGAGCAGGCGGGCGCCGTCCTCGGTGACGACGACCTCCTCCTCGATGCGGGCGGCGGAGAAGCCGTCGCTCGCCGGGCAGTACGTCTCCAGCGCGAAGACCATGCCGGGACGCAGTTCGACCGGCTCGCGCATGCTGTTGAGCCGCGAGATGATCGGCCGTTCGTGCAGGCCCAGGCCCAGGCCGTGGCCGAACTGCAGGCCGAAGGCGGCCATCTCGCTCTCGAAGCCGAACTCCTCCGCCCTGGGCCAGAGCGCGGCGATCTGGTCGGTGCCCGCGCCCGGCTTGACCGCGGCGATGGCGGCGTCCATCCATTCGCGGGCCCTGGTGTAGGCCGCGCGCTGGGCGGCGGTGGCGCTGCCGACGCCGAAGGTGCGGTAGTAGCAGGTCCGGTAGCCGTTGAAGGAGTGGATGATGTCGAAGAAGGCCTGGTCGCCGGGGCGGATGAGGCGGTCGGAGAAGTTGTGCGGGTGCGGGTTGCAGCGCTCTCCGCTGACCGCGTTGACCGCCTCGACCTGGTCGGAGCCCATCTCGTAGAGGCGTTTGGCGACCAGGGCGACGATGTCGTTCTCGCGTACGCCGGGCCTGAGCGCCTGGACCACGTCGTGGTAGACGCCGTCCACCATGGCGGCGGCCTGGTTGAGCAGCGTGATCTCGTCGGCGGACTTGATCTCGCGGGCGGTCAGCATGTGCTGCTGGGCGTCGCGTACCCGCAGGCCCTGGCGCTCCATCTCGAACAGGAACGGCGGCTCCACGAGGTCCACGCCGACCGGGGCGGACGGGTCGTCCAGCAGGTCCTTGAGCTGGGTGACCGCCTCCCTCATCAGGCCGGCGCTCGGCGCGATCGCGCCGCGCAGGCCCAGCATGCCCGCTTGGCAGTCGGCCGGGTCCAGCCACGGGCTGAACAGGCGGTGGTGGCGGGCGGCCGAGCCGAAGTCCCAGAGCATCGGCGGCTTGTCCCTGGTCAGCAGCGCGTATCGGGTCATCTTGTCCCCCAGCGCGCCGCCGATCCAGGTCTGCGTGACGTAGCGGATGTTGTAGAAGTCGAACAGCAGGAACGCGCCGCACTCACTGGCCTCCAGGGCCGCGCGGGCCCGTTCCAGCCGGTAGGCGCGTAAGCGATCGAAGTCGACGCGCTGCTCGAAGTCGACCGCCATGTGTCCGGGCGCGGGCAGCGGCCGCGCGTGCTCAGGCATGGCCCAGCCCGTCGTCCACGGGCACGTTCTCCGGCTTCAGCTCCAGGCCCGAGGCGGCGGCCTGCAGGTCGAGCAGGATCGCGAAGTCCTCATCCACCCGGCCGGTGCTGACGCCGGCCTGCACGAGCTGGGCGGTCAGCGCGGCCAGCGGCATGGGCACGTCGAGCTCGCGGGCGGAGGCCAGGCCCAGGTCGAAGTCCTTGCGCAGCAGGACGGGGGTGAAGGTCGGGGTGTAGTCGAGGTTGACGAAGGCCGGTGACTTGTAGCGGGTGAACACCGAGCCCATGACGCTGTTGTTGAGGAACTCCAGGAAGGCGTGGCGGGGCACGCCGCCCTTCTCGGCCAGCACGGTGATCTCCGCCAGGCACTGGGTGACCACGCCGAGCATGAGGTTGTGCGCGATCTTCACCAGCCGGGCGCTCTCGCCCTCTCCGGCGTAGGTGACCGCCTTGCCCAGGCGGGCCAGCAGCGGCGCCACCCGGTCGTAGTCCTCGCGCGGCCCGGAGACGACCAGGCTCAGCCCGCCGGAGGCGACCACCTTCGCGTTGCCGCTCACCGGCGCCGCCAGGAAGGCCGCGCCGCGCTCGGAGCAGGCGAGCCTGGCCTGCGCGGAGGCCCGCGTGGAGACGGTCGAGCAGTCCACGACCAGTCCGGGCGCCCGCTCGCCGCCGAGCAGCTCGCCCAGCACTTCGGTGAGGTCCTCCGAGGTGGACAGCATCGTGAACACCACCTCGCGATCGCGTAGCCGGGCGATCGAGGACGCCAGCGTGGCGCCGAGCTCCGTGAGCGGCTCGGCCTTGGCGCGGGTGCGGTTCCAGACGGCCAGGTCCGTGCCGGGCCCGGCCAGGCGTGCGGCCATGGCGTATCCCATGCGGCCGGTGCCGATCCAGCCGACTCTCATCGTGCCTCCTCGTCGCTACGCAATCGATTGCGTTGCCAGCAGCATGGGAGTATATTCCCCAACATGTCAAGAGCAAAGCAATCGACTTCGCTGACATTAGGAGCCTTCAGTCCCTCGGTGCCGTTGCGGGTGTGCCGCCGCCTCGGGCTGCTGGACGCGTACGGCCTGACCGTGGCCGAGGAGCCGGTCGCCTCCTCGCCCGCGCAGTTCCGCGCACTGCTGGACGGCCGGGTGGGCGCGGTGCTGACCAGCCCTGACAACGTGCTCGCCTACCGCTTCACGGCCGGCAACCCGCTCGGCGAGACGGCCGACGTGCGCATCGTCTCGGCGGTCGACCGCGGCCTCGGCCTCGGCCTGTACGCCCATCCGGCCCTCCGCCTGCCCACGCCGTCCAGGCTGGTGACCGCCGGGGTCGACGTTCCCGGATCGGGGTTCGCCTTCGGGCTCTACACGCTGATGGAGCACGTGGGCCTGCGCGCGTACCGGGTCGAGGCCATGGGCTCCACTCCCCGCCGCCTGGAGGCGCTGCTGGCCGGGCGGTGCGAGGTCACGATGCTCAACGCGGGCAACGAGCTGATCGCCGAGGACCGGGGCATGGTACGGCTGGCCGGGCTGGCCGAGGTCTGCGGGCCGTACCTGGGAACCGTGCTCGCCGCCAGGGGCGCGGACCTCGCGGCGGCGCGGGCGCTGGCCGGAGCGCTGCGCGAGGCCTGCGACCGCATTCTGGCCGGGACGGCCGACGCGCTCGTGCTCGAAGAGGCCGGGGCGGCGCTCGGCCTGACCGATCCCCTGGCCCGCCGCTACCTTCAGCGCCTCAAGGACCCGCTCGAAGGGCTGATCCCCGGCGGCGCCGTCGACGCGGGCGCGCTGCGCACCGTGCTCGGCCTGCGGCTGCGCCATCTCCCCGACGAGGGGCTGGAGGGCGCCCTCGATCCCGCTCGTGGTCTGATCGAGGTATGACCCCCGCCCCCCGACTGCTCCTGGCCGTCCCGTTCGTCAGCACGCTGGACCGCTTCGCCATGCCGCCCATGATGGTCTCGATGGCCGCCCAGCTCGGGCTGCCGTTGTCGCAGGTCGTGCACGCGGTCGGCGCCTACGTCCTGGCGTACGGGATCATGCAGCCGGTCTGGGGGATGGTCTCCGACCGGACGGGACTGGTCAGGACCATGCGGGTGGCGCTCGCGCTCGGCGCGGTGAGCACGATCGCCTCGGCGTTCACCGGCTCGGCGCTCGCGCTGGCCCTGACGCGCGGCCTGGCCGGCGCCTGCTTCGCAGCGGCGATCCCCGGCAGCCTGGTCTACCTGGGCGACACCGTCCCGGCCCAGCGCCGCCAGCGGGAGATCACGAACCTGATGGCGGGCGTGGCCGTGGGCACCGCGGTGGCCTCGACGGCGGCGGGCGTGCTGGTCCAGTACGCCACCTGGCGGGTCGTCTTCGGCGCGACCGGCCTGGCCGCGCTGGCCCTGGCGTGGGCGCTCGGCCGCCTGCCCGCTCCCCCGCGCTCGCGCGCCCACCTCGGTCTCCTCTCCCCGCTGACCGCCGTCACGCGCTCGCGGCCCGCGCTGCTCGTGCTCGCGCTCGCGTTCGTCGAGGGCGGCGTGCTCATCGGCGTGCTGACGCTGCTGCCCGCCGCGGTCGAGGCGGCGGGCGTGAACGCCGCCGTCGCGGGCGCCGTCACCGCCGCCTATGGCATCGCGGTCCTGGCGTTCTCGCAGCTCGTCGGCTTTCTCTCGCGCCGCGTGCACGCCTGGCGGCTCATCGCGTACGGCGCCGCCGCCGCGGTGGCCGCCTGCGCGCTGGTGGCGTTGTCCCGTTCGCCCGCCGCCGCGCTCGCCGGAGCCACGCTGCTCGGCGCGGCGTGGGCCGCCATGCACTCCTCGCTGCAGACCTGGGCCACCGAGGTGCTGCCCGCGGCAAGGGCGACGGTGGTGTCGGCGTTCGCCGGGTCCCTCTTCCTCGGCAGCGCGGTGGCCGCCGTCGTGGTCGCCGGTCTGGCCGAGCAGCAACGGTATGCTCAGATCTTCGGCTGGGCAGCGGCGCTGGCCGCCCCGCTCGGCCTCTTCGGGGCCCTGGGACGCAAACGATGGATCCGACCAGAAGGAGAGCCCGGCCGATGAAAGCCAACCGGCCATCCGCTCCGACGCTGCGCGACATCGCCGAGGCCGTGGGCGTCCACACCACCACCGTCTCCCGGGCACTCAACCCCAGGACACAGAACCAGGTCGGCGCCGACACCGTGCGCCGGGTGCGCAAGGCCGCCAAGGACCTCGGCTACCAGCCCAACCCGATCGCGCTCAGCCTGCGCACCTCCCGATCGCGCACGGTCGGCCTGGTCATCCCCGACATCACCAACCCGCTGTTCCCGCCGATCGTGCGCGGCATCGAGAGCGCGCTGGAGGCCGGCGGCTACAGCGGCTGGATCGTCAACACCGACAACGACCCGCAGCGCGAGCGCAAGCTCATCGAGTCGCTGCGCTCGCGGCAGGTCGAGGGGCTGATCGTGGCCACCGCGCGGCTCGAACACCCGCTGCTGTCCGAACTGCACGCGGCCGGGGTGCCGCTCGTGCTGGTCAACCGGCGGGTCGAGGGCATCGACGTGCCGTGCGTGACGGCCGACGACGCGGCCGGGGTGAGCGCGGCCGTCGCCCATCTGGCCGGGCTCGGGCACACGCGCATCGCCCACCTCGCCGGGCCGCAGACCACCTCGACGGGGGCGGCCAGGGCCAGGGCGTTCCGGCATGCCGTACGGGATCTGGGACTGTCCGACGAGCCGGGGCTCGTCGTGGAGTGCGCGCAGTGGAGCGAGGAGGCGGGGGCGAGCGCGGCGCGCTCGCTGCTGGACGCGCGCACGGACGTCACGGCGGTGGTGGCGGGCAACGACCTGATCGCCCTGGGCTGCTACGACGTCTTCGGCGAGCGCGGGATCGACTGCCCCGGCGACATCAGCGTGGTGGGCTTCAACGACATGCCGTTCCTGGACAAGCTGCGCCCGCCGCTGACCACCGTGCACGTGCCGCACCACGACGTCGGGGTGGAGGCGGCGCGCATGCTGCTCGAGGGCATCGAGGATCCCGAGCGGCCCGCCCGGTCGCTGCTGCTGCCGGTCTCGCTGGTCGTCAGAGGTTCGACGGCACCCCGCTGAACCGGTCTTTTACCGTATGGATCGCGCAAACCTTTCGTCTCTTCGGCGTACACGACAAATCACACTTAGTAGCCTCAGGACGTGTCACGCATGTGGGCGGGGTCCCTGCGCGGACGGGTCACGCTCATCGCCACCGCAGTGGCCGCGTCCGTGCTGATCCCGGCGGGGGTCGGCGGCGTCGCGGTGGCCAGATCCGTGGTGGAGAACGGCCTGTGGCGCTCCACCCGCGAGGCGGCCTCGCAGGTGTCGGCCAAGGTCCGCGACGGCGGGCTGCGCGGGGGCACGATCCCGCTGACGGATGCCACCGTGAACCTCGTGCAGGTCGTCCAGCCGGGCGGACGGGTCGTCGCGCGCAGCGCCGCCGCCGCGAACATGCCGCCGCTCACCACGCTGTGGCCGCCGCCCGACAACCGCATCATCAGCACCACCAGGTGCCGGGACGAGGAGTGCGTCCACCTGAGCGCCATCCGGATCGACACCGCCCCCGACTCCCCCGTCGTCTACGCCGGCCGCGCCACCCCAGGCGTGCTGTCCACACGGGTGCTCGAAGCCGTGGTGTTCGCGCAGGTGGCGATCCTGGTGGGGCTGGCGTCCTGGGCCACGTGGCTGGTCACCGGCCGCGCGCTGCGCCCCGTCGCCGTGATGCGCGCCGAACTCGACGCCGTCAACGCCAGCGACCTCAGCCGCCGCGTCGCCCAGCCGCCGGGCGACGACGAGGTGGCCGAGCTCGCTCGCTCCATCAACAGCACGCTCGCCCGCCTCGAACGCTCGGCCGACCAGCAGCGCCAGTTCGCCTCCGACGCCTCCCACGAGCTGCGCACGCCCATCGCCGGCCTGCGCGCCCAGCTGGAGTCCGCCCAGCTCTACCCGGAGGACACCGACGTGAGCGAGCTCGTGTCCGGCGCCCTGCGCGACACCGACCGGCTGGAGGCCATCATCACCGACCTGCTCCTGCTGGCCCGCATCGGCTCGCGCGTGGACGTGGTCAAGGAGACGGTCGACCTGTCGGAGCTGGTGCGCGAGGAGCTCATGGCCCGGCACGACCTCATCCCCGTGCGCGACGCCCTGGCCGACGGCGTGATCGTGGAGGGGGTACGCATGCAGCTGTCGCGCCTGCTCACCAACCTCCTCGACAACGCCGAGCGCCACGCCGAGACCCACGTGACCATCTCCGTGGAGGCCGAGGAGGGTTACGCGGTCCTGGAGGTCTCCAACGACGGGGCCGAGATCCCGACCCAGGACCGCGAGCGCATCTTCGACCGCTTCACCCGCCTGGACGCCGCCCGCAGCCGCGACGCCGGCGGCACCGGCCTGGGCCTCGCGATCGCCCGTGACGTGGCCCTGGCCCACCGCGGCATCATCAGCGCCGAGGAGGCGATCGGCGGCGCCCGCTTCGTGGTACGCCTCCCGCTGGCCCCCGGCCACCGGGAAATCGGCCCCCCACAAGGGACAGATAACGCGAATCCATAGAAATCGCACGGCACTGCCGCGATCATGTGGGGATGACGGAGCAGGCTCCCCTGGGCGTGGACCCGCGGATCCCGAACGCGGCCCGCATGTACGACTACTTCCTCGGCGGCAAGGACAACTTCCAGGCCGACAGGGAACTGGCCGAGCTGGTGCTGGCCGTACTGCCCGAGGCCCGCGAGGGAGCGCTGCAGAACCGCCTGTTCATCGGCCGCGTGGTCCGCTACCTCGTGGACCAGGGGATCACGCAGTTCATCGACCTCGGCTCGGGGCTGCCCGCGCGGGAGAACGTGCACGAGGTGGCCCACCGGTACGCGCCCGAGGCCAAGGTCGTCTACGTCGACAACGATCCCGTCGTCTGCACGCACGGCCGGGCGCTGCTGGCCGATCCGGAACGGGTGCTGATGCTGGAGGCCGACGCCCGGCGGCCGGAGCGCGTCCTGGACGACCCCGGGGTCAGGAAGCTGATCGACTTCGAGCGGCCGGTGGCGCTGCTCATGATGTTCTTCCTGCACCTGATACCCGACTCCGACGACCCGCACGGGTTCGTCGCGGCGTACCGGGAGGCGATCGCGCCCGGCGGCTACCTCGCGCTGACCCACCTGAGCACCGACTGGAAGAGCGAGCGCACGCAGCGGATCGTCGAGGTGTACCAGCAGGCCAGCGCCCCATTCTGCCCCCGGCCCGGCAAGGAGATCGAGGCGTTCTTCGGCGACTTCGCGCTGATCCCGCCGGGGCTGGACACCGGCCTCGGCACCGTCTGGCCGTTCGCCGACCCCGAGGCCACGATGTTCCTGGACGAGGACCTGGCCCGCATGGGATACGCCGGCATCGGCCGCAAACCCACCCCCTCCTAGCGACCCGCAGGCGCGTCGGGCCGAGGGGAGCAACCGAAAGGGAGACCCCCAGGGCAACACCCCCGAGGTGTGACCCCCGGGGGTTGTGACCCGAGTGGGTGCCCCAGGGTCTAGCTGACGGGTTGCATCTCGGGGGTGCGGGCCTCGGACCTGCCGGGCGTGTGCTCGTCCTCGTCCAGCAACGTCGCCTCGTCGAACGGCGCCCGCCCCGCCAGCACGTCCAGGGCCCGCTCCCGGTCGAACTCCTTGGTCCACGTCCCCACCAGCACCGTCGCCACCGCGTTGCCCGCGAAGTTCGTCAGCGCCCGAGCCTCGGACATGAACCGGTCGATGCCGACGATGAGCCCGACCCCGTCCACGAGCTCGGGCCGGTGCGACTGCAGGCCGCCCGCCAGCGTGGCCAGCCCGGCCCCGGTCACGCCCGCCGCCCCCTTCGAGGCGATGATCATGAACAGCAGCAGGGAGATCTGCTCGCCCATCCCCAGCGGCGCCCCGGTGGCGGAGGCGATGAAGAGCGTGGCCATCGTCAGGTAGATGGCGGTGCCGTCGAGGTTGAAGGAGTAGCCGGTCGGCACCGTGATGCCCACGACCGGACGGCTGACGCCGAGGTGCTCCATCTTGGCGATGAGCCGCGGCAGCGCCGACTCCGACGACGACGTGGACAGGATGAGCAGGAACTCCCGCCCGAGGTAGCGCAGCAGCGACCACAGGTTGATCCGGGCGACCAGCCACAACATCGGCCCGAGCACCAGCCCGACGAACAGCAGGCAGGTCGCGTAGAAGCCGATCATGATGACGGCCAGCGACTGCAGCGCCTTCACTCCGGTCGAGCCGACCACCGCGGCGATCGCGCCGAAGGCGCCCACCGGCGCGGCCCACATGATCATGGCGAGGATCCGGAACACGAGCCGCTGGATGTGCCCGATGCCGTTGAGTATCGGCGTCGCCTTGGGGCCTATGGCCTGCAGGGCGAATCCGGCCAGCAGCGCGACGAGCAGCGTCTGCAGCACCTGTCCCTCGGTGAACGCCGACACGAGCGTGGTCGGGATGATGCCGAGCAGGAAGTCCGTCGTGCTGGCCTCGCCGCCCTTGGCCGCCTCCGCCGCCGCCGATTCCCTGGCCGCGTCGGTCAGCTGCAGCCCGGCGCCGGGGTCGAGCATGTTGCCCACGACCAGGCCGATGACGAGCGCGACGGTCGACATGGCGATGAAGTAGCCGAGCGCGAGGCCGCCGACCTTGCCGACCTTGGCCGCCTTGGTGACCGAGCCGACGCCGAGCACGATGGTGCAGAAGATGATCGGGCTGATCATCATCTTGATCAGCGCCACGAAGCCCGTGCCCAGGGGTTTGAGCTCCTTGCCGACGTCCGGCCAGACGAGTCCGATGGCGATTCCGGCCACCACCGCGACGATGACGGCCAGGTAGAGATAGCGGGTGCGATCACGCATGGGAGGTCTCCGGCTTTGGAGGAAACTTCTGGTTGTGCGAATATGCGCTGCACAGTGACCCAGGTCACCATTGCGTTCATTTCGTACACGGGAGGATCCGATGCGGCGCTGGAGCCTCGCAGGTCAGATGCTCCTGCTGCAGCTGGTGGTGGTCGCCGTCACCGTCGCGGGCGGGGCTGGGCTCGCGGTGGTGCAGGCCCACCACCTGCTCACCGAGGAGGCGGCGAACACGGCGAGCGCGGTCGCGCAGACCGTCGCCGCCTCGCCGGACGTGCTGGCCGCCCTCGGCGCGGCCGACCCGTCGGCGACGCTGCAGCCCTACGCCGAGCGGGTACGGCTGCGCGCCGGCGTCGACTTCGTGACCATCATGAAGACGGACGGCACCCGATACACCCACCCGAACCCGGCGGAGATCGGCAGGCGTTTCCTCGGCCACACCGCCCCTGCGCTGGCCGGGCACACGTTCACCGAGACCTACACCGGCACGCTCGGCCCCTCCAAGCGCGCCGTCACCCCGGTGATGCCCGACGGACGCGTCGTCGCGCTGGTCAGCGTGGGCTTCACGGTCGACCGGATCACCGCCCGGCTCTACGACCAGCTCGTCTGGGGTCTGGTGGCCCTGCTGGCGCTGCTCGCGGGCGGGGCGGGCACCTGGCTGGTCACCGCCCGGCTGCGCCGCCAGACCCACGGGCTCGGGCCGGTGGAGCTGGGGCGCATCCATGCCCACCACGAGGCCGTGCTGCACGCCGTACGGGAAGGGCTGCTTCTCATCGGCAGGGACGGGACGCTGACGCTCTGCAACGACGCGGCCCGCACGCTGCTGGAACTGCCGCCCGACGCGGAGGGACGGCCCGCGCCCGAGCTCGGCGAGGACCGCGTGCACCTGATCGGGGATCGGGTCCTGCAGGTCAGCAGCACGCCCAGCGAGCTGGGTGCGGTGGTGACCGTGCGCGACCACACCGAGCTGCAGGCGCTGGCCGGGCAGCTCGACGCCGAGCGGGGCTTCGCCGAGTCGCTGCGCTCGGCGGCGCACGAGGCGGCCAACCGCCTGCACACCGTGATCACGCTGGTGGAGCTGGGGCGGGCCGAGCAGGCGGTGGCCTTCGCGACCGCGGAGCTGCGCTCGGCGCAGGAACTCACCGACCGGGTGGTGGGTTCGGTGCGCGAGCCGGTCCTGGCCGCGCTGCTGCTGGGCAAGAGCGCCCAGGCCGCCGAGCGCGGCGTGGAGCTGGTGATCAGCGAGGACAGCCGGCTGGACGACGTGGAGATGGCGGCGCGCGACCTCGTGACGATCGTCGGCAACCTGCTGGACAACGCGATCGAGGTGGCCTCGCGCGTGGAGGTGACGGTGCGCACGGAACCGGACGGGATCGTGGTCAGGGTGAGCGACGACGGCCCGGGGCTGCCGGAGCCGGAGGCGTTCGCGAAGGGATGGACGACCAAGGGCGACGGCAGGGGGCTCGGCCTGGCGCTGGTCGGCCAGGCGGTACGCCGCCTGGGCGGCACCATCGAGGTGGACGGCTCGGCCTTCACGGTGAGGCTGCCATGATCTCCGTGCTCGTCGTGGAGGACGAGGAGATCACGGCCGAGGCCAACCGCATCTACGTGGAGCGTGTCCCCGGTTTCGAGGTGGCCGGGGTGGTCCGCTCCGGCGGCGAGGCGCTGCGCTTCCTGCGCGCGACCCCGGTGGACCTGATCCTGCTCGACCTCTATCTGCCCGACATGCACGGACTCGAGGTCATCCGCGCCGTGCGCGCCGCCGGCCTGCTGTGCGACGTCATCGCGATCACCTCCGCGCGCGATCTGGCGATGGTGCGTTCCGCCGTTTCTCTGGGCATCTCGCAATACCTTCTCAAACCGTTCACCTTCACCGCCCTCCACGAGAAACTCGAGAGGTACGCCAGATTTCGCCAGGACGCCGGGCAGATCATCGGCCAGGGCGACGTGGACCGGGTCCTGGGCACGTTGCGCGGGACCTCGCGCCTGCCCAAGGGCATGCAACAGGACACCCTGGACGCCGTCGCCGCGGAGCTGAGCGCGGCCGGGGAGGGGATGTCCGCGCAGGCCCTGGGCACGGCGGCGGGGATGTCCCGCGTCACCGCCCGCCGATATCTGGAGTATCTAGTAGAAATCGGCTCAGCGGTACGGCTCCCGCGCTACGGAGGCGTCGGACGGCCAGAACTTCTCTACCGGATGACCCCGCGCAGTTAATTCGGGGTTCAATTCGGGGGCCTAGCTTCGGGTGGCACCTACGTATCTCAAGGAGTCACCTTGCGAGTCCTGGCCGTCATTCCCGCCCGCGGAGGTTCTGTGGGCGTCCCCCTGAAGAACCTCGCCCCGGTGGGCGGCATCCCGCTGGTCACGCGGGCCGTACGTGCCTGCGTGCGCGCGGAGCTGATCGACCAGGTCGTCGTCAGCACCGACCACGAGGGGATCGCCACCGCGGCGCGCGAGGCCGGGGCCCTGGTCGTGGACCGCCCGGCGGAGCTGAGCGGCCCGTCGGCCTCCAGCGAGTCCGCGGTGCTGCACGCGCTCGACACCGCGCGGGAAGAGCCCGAGGTCGTGCTCCTGGTGCAGTGCACCAGCGCCTTCATCGACCCGGCCGACCTCGACGCGGCGATCTCCAAGGTCCTGGACGGCGGCGCGGACGCGGTCTTCTCCGCCACCGCGACCCACGAGTTCCTGTGGAACGCCGCGGGCGTCGGCATCAACCACGACCGCTCGGTCCGCCTGCCCCGCCAGCAGCTCGACCCGCAGTACCGCGAGACCGGCGCCTTCTACGTCATGCGCGCGACCGGCCTGCGCGAGCACGGCCACCGCTTCTTCGGCGAGGTCGCCGTCCAGCCGGTCTCCCCGAGCCACTCGGTCGAGGTGGACTCCGCCGCCGACCTGGAGATCGTGCGCGCGCTCGCCCCGTTCGTCGACACCCCGGAGCCGATCGACGTCGACGCCGTCATCACCGACTTCGACGGCGTGCACACCGACGACCGCGCCTATGTCGACTCCGACGGCCGCGAGATGGTCCTCGTCAACCGCTCCGACGGCATGGGCATCGCCCTGCTGCGCCGGGCCGGGGTCAAGCTGCTCGTGATGTCCACCGAGCACAACCCGGTCGTGGCCGCGCGGGCCCGCAAGCTCGGCGTACCGGTGCTGCAGGGCCTGGCCGACAAGGCGACGGTACTGCGCGACTGGCTGGCCATCGAGGGCCTCGACCCGGCGCGCGTCGCCTACGTGGGCAACGACGTCAACGACCTCGGCCCGATGGGGCTGGTGGGCTGGCCGGTGGCGGTGCCCGACGCGCACCCCCGGGTACGGGCCGCCGCTCGGGTCGTGCTGACCAGGGCGGGCGGGGCGGGAGCCGTACGGGAGCTGTGTGACCGGGTGACGGCGGCGCGGCCGGAGCCCGTGGGCGAGCCCGCGCAGGTCCGTGCGGCGCTGCGGCTGAAGTCGGCGCCGGTGGCGGTCGGCGACCTCCTGGTCGGCGACGACCAGCCCGTTTACATGATCGGCGAGATCGGCATCAACCACAACGGCGACCTGGAGCTGGCGCGCCGGCTCATCGACGTGGCGGCCGACGCGGGCTGCCAGGCGGTGAAGTTCCAGAAGCGCACGCCGTCGATCTGCGTGCCGGTGGAGCAGCGCTCGCAGATCCGGCAGACGCCGTGGGGCGAGATGACCTACCTGGAGTACAAGGAGCGGACCGAGTTCGGCCGCGACGAGTACACCCAGATCTCCAAGTACTGCGACGAGCGGGGCATCCAGTGGTTCGCCTCGCCGTGGGACGTGCCCTCGGTGGAGTTCCTGGAGGAGATGGACGTCCCGGTGCACAAGATCGCATCGGCCAGCGTCGCCGACCGGGAACTGCTGCGCGCGCTCGCCGCGACCGGCAAGCCGCTGATCCTGTCGACCGGCATGTCCACGCTGCCGGAGATCGACGAGGCCGTCGAGATCCTCGGCACCGACAAGCTGATCATCATGCACGCCACCAGCACCTACCCGCTGCCTCCCGAGGAGGCCAACCTCCGCACGATCACCACGCTCAAGCAGCGGTACGGCGTGCCGGTCGGCTACTCCGGCCACGAGCGCGGCCTGCAGATCTCACTGGCCGCGGTCACGCTCGGCGCGGTGGCGGTGGAGCGGCACATCACCCTCGACCGGACCATGTGGGGCTCCGACCACGCCGCCTCACTCGAACCCTCGGGGCTGGAGCACCTGGTGCGCGACATCCGCATCATCGAGCAGGCACTGGGCGACGGCGTCAAGCGCGTCTTCCCCGGTGAGGAGGCCCCCAAGGCCCGCCTGCGCCGCATCACCGTCTGATGGCGGCGCTGCTCACGGTGATCGTCCCGGTGCGGGACGGCGAGGCCTACATCGGTGACTGCGTGGCCTCGCTGGCCCGCAACGCGCGGCCGGACTTCGAGTTCATCGTCGTGGACGACGGCTCCGTGGACGCCACCGGGCAGATCGTCGAGGACGCGGCGGTGCCGGGGCTGTCGGTGCTGCGGCACCTGACGCCGGTGGGCCTGGCCGACGCCCGCAACGCCGGGCTGGCCGCGGCCACCGGCCGCTACGTGAGCTTCCTCGACGGCGACGACTGGCTGGCCCCGGGCTACCTGGCCGAGATGGTCGCCGCCATCGAGGGGCTCGGCTGCGACTTCGTACGCGCCGACCACGTGCAGGTCACGGGCCGCAACCGGGTCGTGCACCGCGCCCCCTGGGCACGGCGGGGCGTGGTCGTCGACCCGAAGGAGGCGATCCTGCCCGCCGAGGTGAAGACCATGGTCGACTACCCGTACGCGTGGGCGGGGGTCTACCGGCGCTCGCTGCGCGACCTGCTGCAGTTCCCCGGATCGCTGCACACCGCCGAGGACCGGCCGTGGATCTGGCGGCTGCACCGCGAGGCGGCCACGTTCGCGGTGGTGTCGGCGGCCGGCGTCTTCTACCGGCGGCAGGTCTCCGGCTCGCTCACCCAGGTGGGCGACGAGCGGCAACTGCACTTCTTCGACGCCTTCGACCTGGTCTTCAAGGATCTCGAAGCACGGTATCTGAGCAAGGCGGTGCGCAACTTCTGCGCCCTGCTCGCTCACCACCTGGAGCTGGCCGACCGCTTCACCCCGGAGCTGCGCGCCCGCTTCACCGAGCGCGGGGCCGCCATGGTGCGCGGCCTGCCCGCCGACCTCGTGGCCGACTCGGTCGCGCGGATGTCCGTCGAGCGCGAGGAAGTGCTGCGCGCGCTCGTCCCCGACCTGCCCGACAAGGCCGTGCGCCTGCGCCGGGACCGGGAGGAGCTGGCATGACGCAGGTGTTCTACGCCTCCACGCTCTACGGCGCGATGTCGCTGGCCGCGGCGATCGACGAGGGCGCCTTCGGCCCGCACGAGGACCGCAGGACGCTGCTGGTGTCGAACAACGCCGCGGTGCCCGAGGTCTCGCTGCCGCTGGACCGCACGCCCGGCTTCGCGGTGCTGCGCTCGCGCTTCGACGAGGTGGTGTCGTGGAACGAGCTGATCGCGCCGCTGCACCCGTCGGCGTGGAAGGCCCGCGTCATCGAGGTCCCGATGCTGGAACGGCTGCTGCGCACGCACCTCGAACTGGACCGGGTCGACGAGCTGGTGCTGGAGTCGATCGCGGTGCCGCCCGCGCGCACGATCGCCGGTCTGGTGCGCGACTGCCCCATCACCGTCTACGCCGACGGCCTGATGAGCTACGGCCCCACCCGCGACCCGCTGCCCGCCGAGATCTTCCGCCGCATCACCCGCCTGCTCCACCTCGACCTGCTGCCGGGCCTGTCGCCCATGCTGCTCAGCGAGTACGGCGTGGCCGCCTCGACCATCTCCGACGACGCGTTCCTGCGGGTCGTCACCGAGGTGGCCGCGACCGCCCCCGACATGCTGGCCGGTCAGGCGATGATCCTGGGCCAGTACCTGTCGGCGCTGGAGATCCTCACCCCGCAGGAGGAGGCGTCGCTGCACGAGTCGATGCTGCGCGCCCTGGCCGACCTCGGCTACTCCAGCGTCGTGTTCAAGCCGCACCCGGCGGCGGGACGCCGGCACGCCCGGCTGCTGCGCGCCGCTGCCGAGCCGCTCGGGGTGAAGCTGTCGGTGGCCGACGAGAGCGTGCCGGCCGAGGTGTGCTTCTCGGCGCTGCGGCCGGAGCTGGTCGTGGGCTGCTTCTCGACCGGGCTGGTCAGCGCCCGCCACTTCTACGGGCTGCCGGCCGCCGCGTTCGGGACCGAGCTGGTGCTGGAACGGCTGTCGCCGTACGAGAACAGCAACCGCATCCCCGCCACGATCGTGGACGCGCTGCTGTGCGACGGGCGGCCGCCGGTGGAAGAGGTGGTCCAAGCGGTCGGGTACTGCATGCAGCCCGAGTCGCACCCCGAGCTGCGTCCACGGGCAGCGGCGTTCATCGAGGCCCACGGCAGCGGCCGCTACTTCAAGAAGCAGCGCCTTTCCGCCGTCGGCCTGCTGCCCGGCTCCGAGCAGCCGAGCCCGCTGTCGCGGCTCAAGAAGAAGCTGAGCCGCGCCCTGTCCTGAGATCTCCTGACATCCGCCCTGGCTCCGTGACAGGGTGGAGTCATGATCGGCAGGTTGAAGCACAAGCTCGCCGTCACCACGATGCGCGCCGCCCGCGCCGCCAACCGCAGCCGGCTGGCCCGGGTCCTGCTGCGCGGACGCAGCGTGCGCAGGCTGCCGCTGGTCAACGTCGTCTACCACCGCGTCTTCCGCATGGGCGTGGCCCCGGGCGCCGTCGTGGCCTACCGCGGCGTACGCCTGACCGGGCCCGCGTGGGACAACACGATCATGCCGTCGATCTCGGGCGGCTACTACGAGGAGTTCGAGGTCTCGCTCTTCGAGGACCTGGCCGCCCTCGGCGGGCTGGTGGCCGACGTCGGCGCCAACATCGGTGTCTACGCCTGCGCGGGCGGCGCCCGGATGCCGTCCGGGCGGCTGATCGCCTTCGAGCCGGTGCCGGAGAACCTCGGCCACCTGCGCGCCAACGTCGAACGCAACGGGCTGGGCGAGCGGGTCGAGGTGGCCGGGACGGCCGTGGGCGCGGAAGCCGGGTCCCTTGAGCTGCACCTGTCGGCGGAGCAGTCCGGCAAGCACTCGGCCGACGTCCGCAACGCCGGTCCCGGCGGGCAGTCGGTGACGGTCGCGATGACCACGCTCGACGCCTACCTCGGCGGCCGGACCTGTGACCTGATCAAGATCGACGTCGAGGGTTACGAGGGCTTCGTGCTCAAGGGCGCCGCGGCCACGCTCGCGGGGCGCCCGGCGCTGCTGTTCGAGCTGCATCCGGAGCTGCAGGCCAACTGCGGCTGCGACACCGGCGAACTGCTCGACCTCGTCTACGCGCGCTATCCCCAGGTCTATCTGATCGACGAGCTGCACAACACGCTGGTGCCGTGCGAGCGCGCCTACTTCGACCGGCCCGACGCGGTGGGTCTCTACCGCTCGAACGTGATCGCCGCGGGCCGCCCGGAGCACCTGGACGTACTCCGGCCCCACATCACCCCAAGCTAACGCTTGGCGCGCCCGCCACACCCCACACGGACGCCACACCCCACACGAGCGCCACACCCCGCGCACCCCGGCCACACCCGCACGCGCGCCACACCCCGCACGCGCGACACGCCCGCCACACCCACACGCCCCGCACTCCCGGCACGGGCGCGCTTGGGGACACGCGCTTTGAGGCACTCCCTTGGCGCGCTTTCAGGGCGCGCCCCCACAGGTTTTGGGAGCGCGCCCCGAGCGTTTGAGGGCATGCGGGAGGCGCGTTTCGAGGGCGTGTGCCCGGTAAGTCAGCCGGTGCGCAGGGCGCGGGAGAGTCTGCGCTTGGTGCGGTAGCCGATGCGCAGCACCTCGGGCGGCACCTCCACCCGCAGCCGCGCCCGGCGCCGGGCGGCCAGATGCTCGGCGCCGTCCAGCAGCGAACGGGCCGGCTCGCGAGGACCCGCAAGCAGCTCGTCCAGCAGCCCCACCCACGTCCCCGCCGCGGCCGGGTGGAAGTAGTTCGCCGCCCGCCACGCCCCCCGCGCCTCGCGGAAGGCCCCGTCGGCCAGGTCGTCGAGCGTGCCCAGCAGCCCGCTGCCGGTGAAGACCAAGTTGATCATCTCGGCGCTGACGCCGAAGTCCTCCAGCACCAGCGACGGCACGTCCCGGGCGATCGCCTCCAGCGCCGCGGTCGAGCTCACCGTCACGAACCCCGCCGCCACCGCCAGGTGCTCGTCCATCGAACCGGCGGCGAAGCGCAGCCGTCCCGGCTCGCCGAGCTCCTGCCAGAGCCGCTGATAGGGGTGACGCTCGTTGTGCGTCTGCCGCTCGCCGTCCAGGGCGCGCAGCTTGACCACGACGTCCAGGTCGGGACGGCGCTCGGCCAGCTTGGCCAGGGCCAGCAGCACCTGCTCGCGCTCCTCGCGGCCGCGCGGCACCTTGGCCTGCGTGGCGAAGACCACCCGGTCGCGCTCGCGTCCGTCGGGCTCGAAGCGGGCCCCGTCCTCCGGAACGCGCAGGAACGGCAGGCGGGCGAGCCCCACCCGCCCCCCGCCACCGAGCCGGCCGGCCACCTCGCCGAACTCGGCCGCCTCCCGCTCGCTGTGCACGACGAACAGGTCACATCCGCTGCGGAACAGCCAGGCCTTGTCGGTGGCGGGCACCGAGATGCCGGGCAGTCCGGTGACGAAGACGGGCCGGGGCCGCAACTCGTCGAGCACTTCGGCGACCAGCACGTCCACCACCGGGCCGGTGCACGCCACGACGATCGCGTCGGGTCTGGTCCGCTGCGCCGTACGCCGCAATGACCGCGCCGACAGCACCGGCGGCAGGGGACCGTCGCCGACAGCGGCGGCGATCTGCAGCGGCGAGGGCACGATCGGCGTGCGGACCACCGCGAGATCGCGCTCCCAGTCCCCGGGCAGGTCGGCGAGCAGGCAGGACGCCCACTTCAGATACGAGTCAGAGTCGGCAACGGCCAGGATCCTCACCCGGCAACCCCCGTCAGATGTGAGCGAAGCGCCGGCGCGGCCCGGCTGGTCCACCAGTCGTCCGGCACCTCGACCGGTTCGACCGCGACCCCGCGGGTGCCGAGCAGCACGCGCAGCGAGGTGATGGCGGTCGAGGGCAGGCTCAGGACGCGCTGGCTCGCGTCCAGGCCACGAAGCGTGAGTTCGGCGGGCACACCGGCGTCGTGCACGGTGATGCCGGGCCGTTCCCTGATCACGGCCACGTCGACGGGGTCCTCGCGGCGGTGGGGAAAGTAGGCGAGCGGCTCGCTGGCGGCCAGCTCCGTCAGCCAGCGCAGGTAACGCTCGCGGTGCACGAGCCCGTTGCGCACCAGCGAGGTGCCGAGCACGACCGTGCGCTCGGCCGGGCCGGGCGAGCGCAGGGGTTGGGCGCGCAGCCAGCCGAAGTCGTGGCAGATGAGGTCGATGCCGCGCTCGCGCACGGCGCCGGCGAGGTCGTCCTTGACCGGCAGCGCGGTGAACACCGCCGTGCTGGAGGCGGCCAGCCGCAGCGCCGCCGCCGTCCCGAGGACCCTGCGCGGCAGTCCCGCCTTGTGCCTGGCCCTCAGCAGCGCCCGATACGGCCCCGCGGCCAGCAGTTCGAGCAGCCGGAGCGTGGCCAGCCCGTCGTCCACGATGACGATGCGGCCCGGCCGCGAGGTCAGCCAGCGTAGCTGCACCCGCCCGGAGAAGGCGTCACCGACCACCTGGACCGGCCGCGGCATCTCCTCGCTCGGCCTGGCCAGCTCGAGCCCGTCGGGCAGGTCGAGCCCGGCCAGCTCGCGGCGCGTGGCCACGAGTGCGCGCTGACGCGCCCTCGGCACGATGACCGTGCGCTCACCGAGCAGCCCGGCGTGGTGGGCCTCGACGGCGCAGAGCATCTGGAGCGGCGATTCCACCCAAGCCCATTGCTTCTTCACGACGGGTTCAAGCTAGCCCGGTCGCCTTAAGCCGCAGGGAACGCCATATGAACAATGGGTCGCATGAACTCGCTGCTGCTCAACACCGACGGTGTGCAGATCCCGCAGCTCGGCTTCGGCGTCTGGCAGGTGCCCGATGACGAGGCCGAACGCGCGGTCGCCACCGCGTTTCAGGCGGGATACCGCCATATCGACACCGCCAGGCTCTACTACAACGAGGAAGGGGTCGGCCGCGCCTTCCGGGAGTCGGGGCTGCCACGGGAGAAGGTGTTCATCACGACCAAGCTCTGGAACGCCGACCACAGCCGCGCCGAGGAGGCCTTCGAGGAGAGCCTGGCCCGTCTGGGCCTCGACTACATCGACCTTTACCTCATCCACTGGCCGGTTCCGGATCAGGACAAGTACGTCCAGGCATGGAAGTCCCTGGAAAAGATCTACCGAAACGGCCGGGCGCGCGCGATCGGCGTATCGAACTTCGGCGTGGAGCACCTCACCAGGCTCATCGACGAGGCCGAGATCACCCCCTCGATCAACCAGATCGAACTGCACCCGAACTTCCCCCAGATCGCCCTGCGCGCCTTCCACGAGGCCAACGGAATCCTCACCGAGGCGTGGAGCCCGCTGGGCCAGGGCAAGGGCCTGCTGAACGACCCCGCCCTCGCCACATTGGCCGGAAAACACGGCAAATCGCCCGCCCAGATCGTGCTCCGCTGGCACATCCAGCTCGGCAACGTGGTGATCCCCAAGTCGGTCACACCGGCGCGGATCAAAGAGAACATCCAGGTCTTCGGCTTCACGCTCGACCCTGAGGACATGGCTGCCATAGGAGCCCTCAACAACGGCACCCGTCTGGGACCTGATCCGGCAAATTTTAACTGGATGGGATGACCGGCTGGTGCGGCCTTTTGGCCGCACCAAGCCTTGGATGGTCATTTATGAGTTTGTAATCCCCTTGCCCCATGTATTACCTTCAGGTCATCCAAGGCATACGTCCGGGCTACCCGTTCGTTGCCAGACCATCGCACACACATCACAGGCTTTGCCTGTGACCGCTGAATCCGCACCCTCGCGGAACCGGGGACCCAGGTCCTTTGGGGTGAATCGGCGCCTCGCGCCGTAGGGCAGCTTCCAAGCCCGAACCCGTCAGCTAACCCGGTAAGCGGCATGGAAGCAAGGAGTCACCCCACCCGATGGCGAAGCATCGTCTTACCCGTGCCCCCAAGATCGACCTCACCCGCGCCGCGCTCGGCGTGACCATCGCCGCCACCGCGGCGTTCGCGACCCACCCCGCCCAGGCCGAGACGCACGCCGCGTCCGCCGCCGCGAAGGGCGTCCCGGAGACCGTCGTCCAGGCCGAGCCCGGCAAGAAGGCCGGCAGCGACCGGCCCAAGCCCACCGCGGCCCAGGTCCTCTCGCTGGCCAAGAAGCAGATCGGCACCCGCGAGGACTCCAGGGGCGGCGGCACCAAGTTCCAGAAGTGGTACATGTCCTCCCCCCGCGCCGCCGAGACCGTCAAGCGCGACGGCGGCAACCGCCAGGCCTACCTGAACGCCGCATGGTGCGCCATGTTCGTCAGCTGGGTCGGCGAGGAGACCGGCGCCCGCACCACCGTCGGCTGGGACGCCTACACCGTCACCCACGCCAAGTGGTTCAAGAACAACAACCGCTGGGGCGCCAGCGCGAAGCCCGGAGCCGTCGTCTTCTTCGCGTGGAGCGGCAGCAAGAGCCTCGACGCCATCAACCACGTCGGGTTCGTCATCAAGGACAACGGCAACGGCACCATCACCACCGTCGAGGGCAACACCGGCAACGGCAAGGTCGAGGAGCGCATCCGCCCCGCCTCCCAGGTCGTCGGCTACGGCTACCCCGACTACTCCGCCTGACTTCCCCCTCTCCCCCTCTCCCCTCCCCAGGAACGGCGCGCCCCCTCCCCCCGGGCGCGCCGTTCCCATTCCCAACCCCACCCCGCCGCGCGCTCTCCTCTGCTCCTGCACGCCCCCACCTCACCGCGCGCTCCCCTCCGCTCCCGCACGCTCCCTCACCCGCGCCGCCGCCGCCCCTTCCCGCTACCCCCCGCCCTTCCGTTACGGCAAGCCGCCGCCCCCGCCTCCCACCGCTGTGGGCGGGCGCCGATCGCCGGGCGCCGCGCACGTCGGACGGGGTCCCCACCGCCACGACGCCCCGCCGGCCCCCTCCCTCGGCCACGCCGGCCCGCGAAGCCCCGGCCCGCAACCCCGGCTCGCAATCCACGTCCCCCCGGGACCCCAAGCCCCACCCCGGCGTTGTCTGCTCCCCCGGGACCCCAAGCCCCACCCCGGCGTTGTCTGGTGACCGGGGAGGGAGTGGGCGGGTTAGGGTGACGGTGATCACGTTTGGAGGGGTCATGGGATGGACCGCAGCGGACATCGGCGACCTGTCAGGCCTGGCGGCCGTGGTGACGGGAGCCAACAGCGGCATCGGGATGATCGCCGCGGGTGAGCTGGCCAGGCGCGGCGCCGCCACCGTGCTGGCCTGCCGGGACGTCGCCAAGGGCGAGGCCGCCGCCCAGCTGATGAAGAAGGCGGCTCCCCACGCCTCGATCGAGGTCAGGCAACTTGACCTGGCCGATCTGGCTTCGGTCCGCGCGTTCGCCGCCGCGTACACCGGCGGGCTCGACGTGCTGGTCAACAACGCGGGCGTGATGGCGCTGCCGTACCGGCAGACCGTGGACGGGTTCGAGATGCAGTTCGGGACCAACCACCTCGGACACTTCGCGCTCACCGGCCTGTTGCTGCCCCGGCTGCTTGAGCGTCCCGACCCCCGCGTGGTGACGGTCAGCAGCGGCCTGCACAAGGGGGGCCACATCGACTTCGACGACCTCCAGGGCGAACGCTCCTACCGCAAGTGGGCCGCCTACGGGCAGTCCAAGCTGGCCAACCTGCTGTTCGCCTACGAGTTGCAGCGCCGCGCCGCCGGCGCCCTGACCAGTGTCGCCGCCCACCCCGGCTACGCCGCCACCAACCTCCAGGCCGTCGGCCCGCGCATGGAGGGCAACCCGATCCTGGAGTTCGGCTCCCGGCTGGGGAACGTGCTGTTCGCCCAGAGCGCCGAACGCGGCGCCCTGCCGCTTCTGTACGCCGCCACCGAACGCGGCCTGGCCGGCGGCACCTACGTCGGCCCCGACGGCCGCTTCGGCTCACGCGGCTACCCGACCCCCATCGACTCTTCCCCCGCCTCCAAGGACCGCGCCGTCGCCGCCCGCCTGTGGTCCGTCTCAGAAGCCCTCACCGGCGTCCATTACGACTTTCCCGCCGATACGGCTCCCGCCAAATAGATCTCCCTTTCACCTCAAATAGATCTCCCATCCCGTTATTTCTTCGTGATAAGCACCTGCTTAATCACACAAACACCAGTAACCCCAATAGCCACAGCCGCCATCACATTTCCCTCCCCTTGGCAGCACACGCCCGCACAACAACCGGATCGCTGACCACCCAGCCACGCGGCAGGCCGGGCTACCTGCCAAGCCGCCTGGCCTACCGGCTGCCTGGTCACCCACGAGGCGAGCCGCGCACCCAATCGGCCGGCCCGGCTACCTGGCCGCCTTCAGCCGGGACCGGCCAGCCCGAGCCAGCTCACTGACGCGCCCCCGCCCGAATCGGCCAGCCCTGGCTGCACGCAGACCGGGGCACCTTGGACCACCCGATCACCCCAGGCCATCTGGGCGCCTCAGGCCAGTCAGCCACCTCGGGGGCCATCCGGGCATCCCGGGCGCCACCGCGCAGTGGGGCCGATCGGGCGGTGGGGTCGATCGGGGGTGGCGAGGTTGCTCCGGTCGCATGGGAGAGAGAGCCACGGGAGCGCTCCCAGGATGGCCTATGGGCGGTTCGTGGCCTGAAGTCCGATAAAGGGCCCGCAGGACAAGCGGAATGTAACGGTTGCGCGTCGCCTCGTTGACGGGGCCAGCGCCCTGATGCACTCTGCATGGGAGCGCTCCCAGAGCGCTCCCATATCCCCCACCCCACCCCCAAGGGGCACAAATGAAGCACACGCGTCTGGCCACCGCCGCGGTCATGACCGCCGCTCTGGCCGCCTGCGGAACCACCTCCACCCCCCAGCCCCAATCCTCGGCCCAAGCCAAGGCGGAACCCGTTACGATCACCGTCCACACCTTCGGCGGCGGTGAGAACTTCGGCTACGACAAGGCGGTCGAAGCCTGGAACGCCGCCCACCCGGACATCCAGGTCAAGTACCAGAACCTGACCGACCGCTTCGAGGACGTCTACCTCCCCCAGCTCCTCCAGCGCCTCCAGGCGGGCAGCGGTGCCGCGGACGTGGTGGGGATCGACGAGGGCGCCATGGGCCTCATGGCCGCCCGGCCCCAGTTCTTCACCGACCTCGGCCAGTACGGCATGCAGAACCGCAAGGCCGACTTCCCCGCGGCCAAGTGGGAGGCGGGCGTCAACGCCGACGGCAAGCTGTTCGCCCTCGGCACCGACATCGGCGGGATGACGATGTGCTACCGCAAGGACCTGTTCAAGAAGGCCGGCCTGCCCACCGGCCGGGAGGACGTGGCCAAGCTCTGGCCCGACTGGAACGCGTTCCTGGAAACCGGCAGGAAGTTCGAGGCCGCCAAGACCGGGGCGAAGTTCATGGACGGCCCCAACACCATCTACAACGTCATCCTCTCCCAGGAGGCCCCGAAGAACGGCAACGTCGCCTACTTCGACAAGGGCAACCAGCTCGTCATCGAGTCCAACCCGGCGATCAAGACGTCGTTCGACTGGGTGCAGACGTTCAGCAAGGCCGGGATGACCGCGAAGCTGCAGGCCTGGAGCCCGGCGTGGGACAAGGCGATCAAGGGCGGCGGGTTCGCGACGATGGGCTGCCCGTCGTGGATGCTCGGCGTCATCGAGGGCAAGGCCGGTGAGGGCAACAAGGGCAACTGGGACGTCGCGGCGGTGCCGGGCGGGTCGGGCAACTGGGGCGGTTCCTGGCTGGCCCTGCCCAAGCAGAGCAAGCACCCCAAGGAGGCCGCCGAGGTCCTGAACTACCTGACCGGCAAGGACGGCCACGTCATGGCGTTCGAGGAGGCGGGCGCGTTCCCGAGCTCGCTGCCGGCGCAGCAGGACGCGAAGGTCACCGGCCTGAAGAACGCCTACTTCAGCGACGCCCCGACCGGTCAGATCTTCTCCGCCTCGGTCAAGGATCTGCTGCCGATGTTCCTGGGCGAGAAGCACGCCCAGGTCAAGACGGCCGTAGAGAAGGTCATCGAGGGCATGGACCAGGGCGCGGTGCCGTATGAGGAGGCGTGGGCCAGGTTCGTGGCCGCCGGCGTGAAGGCCGCGGGCTGAGCATGTCCATGGACTTCGCACCACCCCAGCCGCCGCGGTCACCGGACCCGCGGACGGATGAGCCAAAGGCGGAGGAGGCACCAAGGGCGGAGGAGGCGCCGCGATCGAACGAGGCGCCTCGGGCGCAGGTACGGCGCGCATCCCGGCGAAACGGGCGCCGGGGCGGCCGATGGTCCCGGTTCGATCTTCGCGGCACCCCGTATCTCCTGGTCTCGCCGTACTATCTGCTGTTCGCCGTCTTCGGGGTCTTCCCGCTCGGGTACACGCTGTGGATCTCGCTGCACGACTGGGAGCTGGCCGGGGACAAGAGCTGGCTGGGCCTCGGCAACTACGCCGAACTGGTCGCCGACGCCGAGTTCTGGAACGCGGTGGGCAACACGCTCGGCATGTTCGCGCTGGCCACGGTGCCACAGCTGCTGCTGGCCCTGATGCTGGCCAACGCGCTCAACAAGCGGCTCAAGGGCCGCCTGATCCTGCGCCTGGGCGTGCTGCTGCCGCTGGTCACCTCGGTGGTGGCGGTCGCGGTCATCTTCAGCCAGCTCTTCTCCCGCGACTACGGCCTGGTCAACTGGCTGCTGGGAACCCCGATCACGTGGCAGAACGAGAAGTGGTCGTCCTGGATCGCCATCGCCGTGATGATCGACTGGCGCTGGACCGGCTACAACGCGATCATCCTGCTGGCCGCGATGCAGACGATCCCCCGCGACCTCTACGAGGCGGCGGCGATCGACGGCGCCTCGCCGCGCCGGCAGTTCTGGCGGATCACGGTGCCGATGCTCCGGCCGACGCTGGTGTTCGTGGTGTTCGTGTCCACGATCGGCGGGCTGACGCTGTTCGCCGAGCCGGTCATGTTCGAGGGCAACCCGATGATGACCGGCGGCACCACGGGCCAGTACCAGACGGTGGCGATGTTCGTGGTCAAGGAGGGCTTCCGCGACTTCGACATGGGGTACGCCGCTGCCGCCGCCTGGCTGCTGTTCGTGCTGATCCTGCTCGGCACCCTGGTCAACTACCTGTTCACGAGGCGGATCCGATGAACCGGGCCACGATCACGACGAGGATCGGCCTGGCGGTGGCGCTCGTGCTGTCCGCCTTCCCGATCTACTACATGTTCATCATGGCCACGCGCTCCAACGAGGACGCGCTGGACACCCCGCCGCCCCTGCTGCCCGGCGGCCTGCTCGGCGAGAACGTCGAGCGGCTGCTGGCCACCGAGGACGCCCACTTCCTGACCGGCCTGCTGAACTCGGCGGTCGTGGCGGGCACGGTGACGCTGTCGGTGGTGGCGATCTCGACGCTGGCCGGGTTCGCCTTCGCCAAGCTGCGCTTCCCCGGCGCGCGGCTGCTGCTCGGGCTGATCCTGGTGACGATGATGGTGCCGCTGCAGCAGATGGGCGTGGTGCCGCTGTATGAGCTGATGGTCTCGCTGGGCTGGACCGGTCAGCTGAAGGCGGTGATCCTGCCGTTCCTGGTCAACGGGTTCGGCGTGTTCATGATGACGCAGTACGTGGCGCAGGCCGTACCCGATGAGCTGGTCGAGGCGGCGCGGGTGGACGGCGCGGCCACGATCGGCATCTACTGGCGGGTCGTGCTCCCGGCGCTGCGGCCGGGCATGGCGGTGCTGGCGCTGCTGGTGTTCATGCAGACGTGGAACGAGTTCCTGTGGCCGCTCATCGTGCTGAACCCGGACAACCCGGTGGTGCAGACGTCGATCGCGGCGCTCAACTCGGCGCACGGCACCGACTACGTGATGTTGTTCACCGGCACGGCCGCCTCGGTGCTGCCGCTGTTCGTGGTGTTCGTCCTGTTCGGCCGTCAGATCGTGGGCGGGCTCATGGAAGGCGCGGTCAAGGCATGACGACCCAGGAAGATCAGGTACGGCACGCGCCCGGGCGTTTCCCCGCGGGGTTCGCCTGGGGCGCGGCCACCTCGGCCTACCAGATCGAGGGCGCCGCCGACCGGCGCGGCCGATCGATCTGGGACACCTTCACCCGCGTGCCCGGCCGGGTGGTCGGCGGCGACCACGGGGACGTGGCCATCGACCACTACCACCGCTACCGCGACGACGTGAAGCTCATGGCCGCCCTGGGCCTGACCGCCTACCGGTTCTCGGTCTCGTGGCCGCGCGTGCAGCCGGACGGCTCGGGCGAGGTCAGCCAGAAGGGCCTCGACTTCTACCGCCGCCTCACCGACGAATTGCTGGAGCACGGCATCCAGCCGTGGCTGACGCTCTACCACTGGGATCTGCCGCAGGCGCTGGAGGACAGAGGCGGCTGGCCGGAGCGGGAGACCGCCTACCGCTTCGCCGACTACGCCGCCGCCGTGCACGAGGCGCTGGGCGATCGGGTGCACACGTGGGCGACGGTCAACGAGCCGTGGTGCGCGGCCTTCCTGGGGTACGCCTCGGGTGAGCACGCGCCGGGGCGGCGGGACCCGGTCGCCGCGATCCGGGCGGCGCACCATCTCAACCTGGCGCACGGGCTGGCCGTACAGGCGCTGCGGCCTTCGCGCGTGGGCGGCTGCGTGAACCTCTACGCGATCACGCCCGCCACCGCGGACGACCACGACGCGGCCCGCCGCATCGACGGCCTGCAGAACCGCTTCTTCCTGGACGCTCTTCTCAAGGGTTCCTATCCACCCGACGTCCTGGAGGACCTCGGCATGGACCTGGATTTCATGAAAAATCGGGATCTTGCGGTCATCAGCCAGCCGATCGACCTGCTCCTCGTCAACTACTACAGCCGCTTCACCGTCTCCTCCCGCCCCGGACCCGCCTCGGCCGCCGCGGCGCCGACCGGCGCGGGCTCGCCGTGGGTCGGCAGCGAGCACGTCTCGTTCGTCTCGGGCGGGCGGCCGGTCACCGCGATGGGCTGGGAGATCGACGCCGGCGGCCTGCTGGAGGTGCTGACGCGGGTGCGCGAGGAGTACCCGGCCGTGCCGATGGTGGTCTCGGAGAACGGCGCCGCCTTCGACGACCACCTGGACGGAGAGCGCGTCCACGACCCCGGCCGGGTGGCCTACCTGCGCGAACACCTGTCCGCCTGCCTGGAGGCCACTCGCCGCGGCATCCCGCTTGAGGGCTATTTCGCCTGGTCGCTCATGGACAACTTCGAATGGGCCTGGGGCTACGGCAAGCGCTTCGGCCTCGTCCACGTCGACTTCGCCACCCAGCGCCGCCTCCTCAAAGACAGCGCTCTCTGGTACGCGGAGATCATCCGGCAGAATGGTGGCCATGAACCGACCGACTCTTGAAGCAGTCGCCGCCCGCGCCGGGGTCGGGCGCGGCACGGTGTCGAGGGTCATCAACGGCTCGCCCAACGTCAGCGCGAAGGCCCGCGCCGCCGTACGCCAGGCCATCGACGAACTCGGCTACGTCCCCAACCGCGCCGCCCGCACGCTCGTCACCCGCCGCACCGACACGGTGGCGCTGGTGGTGTCGGAGTCGGAGCTGCGCGTCTTCGACGAGCCGTACTTCGCCGGCACGATCAGGGGCATCGGCTCCGCGCTGGCCGAGACCGGCCTGCAGCTCATACTGGCGATGGCCCAGTCGCCGGAGGAGCACGAGCGGCTGGAGCACTTCCTGACCGGCCAGCACGTCGACGGCGTCCTGCTGCTGTCGCTGCACGGCGCCGACCCGCTGCCGGGACGGCTGGAGGAGATGGGCGTGCCGACCGTGCTCGGCGGCCGCCCGGTCGGCCTCGACCCCTTCAGCTACGTCGACATGGACAACCGCGGCGGCGCCCGCCAGGCGATCAAGCACCTGCTGGGCATCGGCCGTACCCGCATCGCCACCATCGCCGGCCCGCAGGACATGGGCGTCGGCGTGGACCGCCTGGCCGGCTACCGTGACGCGCTGGCGGCCTCGAACGCCCCCGACCTGGTGGCCTACGGCGACTTCTCCGAGGGGAGCGGCGCCGCGGCGATGCGCGCGCTGCTGGCCGATCATCCGGACCTCGACGCCGTGTTCGCCGCCTCCGATCTGATGGCGGTGGGCGCGCTGCGCGAGCTGAAGGCGGCCGGCCGCCGCGTGCCCGAGGACGTCGCGCTGGTCGGCTTCGAGGACTCCAAGGCGGCGCTGCACACCGACCCGCCGCTGACGACCGTCCACCAGCCGACAGAGCAGATGGGCCGCCAGATGGCGCACCTGCTGGTGGCTCGCATCAACGGCGAGGAGCTGAGCCAGCCGGTCGTCATACTCGACACGCATCTGGTACGGCGAGCCTCCGCTTGACCAGCGGATATCCTTGAGCGACCCCAGCGTTGGCGAAAGGACTCCCCCGTGCCCTCTCTGTCCGGCGGCGGCTACACCGCCGAGATCAGCCAGCGCGGCGCCGCCCTGCGCGTGCTCAGGCACGGCGGGCGCGACCTCGTGACCTCGTGGCCGGAGGGCGGCCCGATCCCGTTCTACGCCGGGACGATCCTGGCCCCGTGGCCCAACCGGGTCGCGGGCGGCCGCTACTCCTTCGACGGCGACGGTCACCAGTTGGAGCTGACCGAGCCGGAGCGCGGCAACGCCCTGCACGGGCTGGTCTCCACCGCCGAGTGGCGGGTCGCGGAGTGGCTGGCCGCCGAGGACGACCACGCCTTCGTCCGCCTGGTCCACACGATCACGCCGGCGCCCGGCTACCCGTTCACGCTGGAACTGCAGGTGCTCCACCGGCTCGACGCCGCCGGGCTGAGCACGACCGTCACCGCCCGCAACACCGGCGAGCGCCCGGCGCCCTACGGGTGCGCGCCGCATCCGTGGCTGCTGAGCGACTCCGACGTGCTCCACGTGCCGGCCGCCAAGGTGGTGCTGAACGACGAGCGGCTGCTGCCCCGGGCGCTGGAGGAGGTGTCCGGCACGCCGTACGACTTCCGTGCGCCGCGCCCGCTCGGCGGCCAGGACGTCGACAACGCCTTCACCGCGCTGACGGCGGGCGAGGTGCGGGTCGGCGGCACGCGCGTGACGTGGGATCCGGCCGTGCTGCCGTGGGTGCAGGTGTGCACCGGCGGGCAGCTCGGTTACGAGGGGGTGGCGGTGGAGCCGATGACGTGCCCGCCGGACGCGTTCAACTCGGGGACCGACCTGGTGGTGCTGAAGCCGGGCGAGCGCCACGAGGCGAGCTGGACGATCGGCGCCGTCTAGCTTTCCGGACGCACTGGACGATCACCTCCGGAAGCGGACAGAATCTCGCTCTGTGGAGAGCAGAACCAAGCGCCGCCTGTCCCCCGAGCAGCTCGACGCGTTGCTCCGCCGGGCGATGGGCACGGGCGTCGCCGAGGCGAGCGAGCTGACCGACGGCTTCGCCAACGCCGTGTGGCGGGTGCGGCTGGACGACGGCCGTGAGGTGGTGCTCAAGCTCTCCCCGCCACCCGACCTCGACCAGCTCACCTACGAGCGCAACCTGCTGCGCATGGAGGCGCGCGCGATCGAGCTGGCCGGCGCGGCCGGGGTGCCGGTGGCCGGGCTGCTGCGGGCGGGCTTCGACGATCCGGTGCTCGGCGGCGACTACCTGGTGCTGCGCGCGCTCGACGGCACGCCGTGGAACCGTACCCGGCCGGACTCCCCCGACGACGTACGCCGCGAGCTGGGCCGGCACCTGGCCACGCTGGCCTCGGTGACCGGCGGGGTGTTCGGCTATCCGCACAACGGCATCACCGGGCCGACGTGGCGGGCGGCGTACCTGGCGATGCTCGGGGCGCTGCTGGACGACACCCTGCGCTATCCGACGCCGCTGCCGCTGCCCGCGGAGGAGATCCGGCGGGTGGCCGGGTCCGCCGCGCACGTGCTGGACGAGGTGCGCACGCCGAGCCTGGTCCACTTCGACGTGTGGCCGGGCAACGTCTTCCTCACGCCCGACGGGCGGATCCAGGCGATCATCGACCATGAGCGGGCGTTCTGGGGCGATCCGCTGGCCGAACTGATCACGCCGACGATCTTCGGCGAGGTCGGCGAGAACGATCCGCTGCTGGCCGGGTACCGGGAGGTGCGCCCGCTGGAGCTCACGCCGGCCGCGCTGGCCCGTCTCGACCTCTACCGCACCTACCTCTATCTGATCCTGCTGGTGGAGAACGGTCCGCGGCAGTACCCGGAGGAGGAGTACGCGCCGCTGCGCGACCTGGCCACGACCTCGCTGGTGAAGGCGGTGGAGGCGCTGCGCTGACCCGATGGCGGCCCCTGGAGACCCCGTGCCCAGGGACCGCCTCCCGATCCTCGGCCGTACCGGCCGGGTGACCGGCGTCGTCGCCCGCCTGCTCCGGTTCCCCCGCTCAGGCCGCGGCGGGGCTCTTGCCCTCGGCCAGGCTGAGCGCCTCGACCAGGCTCGCGTAGAGCTCGTCGGTCTCCAGGAGCGCCGCGTGGGAGCCCTGGGCGCGTACCTTGCCGTCCTGGAGGACGACGATCGTGTCGGCGTCGATCACGGTGGACAGCCGGTGCGCGATCGTCACCACGGCGCCCTTGCTCGCCCGGTCGCCGATGCAGTCGTGCACGGCCGCCTCGGTGAGGCCGTCGAGCTGGGCGGTGGCCTCGTCGAGCAGCAGCACGTCGGGGGTGCGCAGCAGTGCCCTGGCCAGGGCGATCCGCTGGCGCTGGCCGCCGGAGACCGACGTCGGCGACAGCTCCTGGTCGAGGCTCCCGGCCATCTCGGCCAGCCGTACGTCGTGCAGGACCTTCAGCAGTTCCTCCTCACTGGCCCCGGGGTGCGACAGGAGCAGGTTGTCGCGGATCGTGCCGGGCACGACGGGGGTGTCCTGCTCGACGTAGGCGAGCCGGGCGCGCACCTGGTCGTGCGTGAGGTCCCGGTACGGCACGCCGTCCAGCAGGATCTCGCCCTCCTGAGGCTGCAGGAAGCGCAGGATCAGGGAGAACAGCGTGGTCTTGCCCGCCCCCGAGGGCCCGACGATCGCGACGTGCCCGCGGCGCGGGATGACCAGGTCCACGCCCTTGACGGCGGGTTCCGAGTCGGCCGAGTAGGCGGCCCGCACACCCCTCAGTTCCAGGATCGCCGGCGCCGGCGCGCCCGCGCTCGTGACGCCCGCCGCGGCGGGAACGGAGCTCTCCTGCTCCAGGTCGTCGACGCTGCGGATGCGCTCGGCGGCGGCGATGCCGGCCTGCAGGGCGGTGACGTTCTGGCTGAGCTCGGTGATCGGTTCCATCAGCGCGAACGCGTAGAGCAGGAACGCGATCAGGCTGGAGACCTCCAGCAGTCCGAGGCTCACCCGCCAGGCGCCGACGCCGAGGATCAGGATGATGGCCAGCTGGATGCCGGACCAGGCCAGCGTCCAGGCGATCGCCTCCCTGCGCACCGCGCGGATGCTGTACTTGGTCGACACACGGGCGTCGTCGATGATCCGCTCGGCGGTGCGGTCCTCCGCGCGGCTCACCTTGATGGTCCTGATCGCGCGCAGCGCGCCTTCGAGCCGGCCGCCGACGCGGCCCACGTGTTCCTGCGCCCGCTCCTGCGCCTTGGCGATGGCCGGCATCAGCGTGGCGAACAGCAGGCCCACCACGACGACCGCGGCGACCGTGGTGCCGAGCAGCACCAGGTCCAGCACGCCCATGAGCACGAGCGTGCCGACCAGCATGATCGCGCCGTTGATCAATCCGATGACGCTGGAGGACGCGGCCTCGCGCAGCAGCACGGTGTCGGAGGTGACCCGGGTGACGAGCTCACCGCTCTGGCGCTTGGTCACGGCCGGGATGGTGGCGCGCAGCAGGCGGCGCACCATCGACTCGCGCGCCTCCAGCACGACCCGCTCGCCGAGCGCGCCGAGCATGATCCACTGCCAGGTCAGGATCACGATGCCGACCAGCAGCAGGCCGATCAGCGCGGTGATGGGCCCGGACAGCGACAGCGAGGCGCCGAGCGAGTCGAGTACCCACTTGGTCACCATCGGCGTGGCCAGGCTCATCCCCGAGCCGAGCAGCGCGAGGAACAACCCGAGAACGAGCTTGCCCCGGTGGGGCCGGGCGAAGCTCCACAAGATACGGAGCCGTGGGAACTTTTTTGGAGCAGTCATGGATGACAATGGAACACACTTGTTCCAAGAAAGGCAAATGAGTTTCTTAGTGGTACGGTGACTGCATGACCGTTGCTGAGACAGGACTGCGCGCACGGACCCGTCGCGCCATCCTCGATGCCGCCTTCTCCACGCTGACCGGCAACTCGGGCGCCTCACTCAGCGATGTCGCCGCGGCCGCCGGGGTCGGCCGCACCACGATCCACCGCTACTTCCCCGAGCGCACCGACCTGATCACCGCGATGTCCGAGGACCTGCTGGAGAAGATCGCCCTGGCCACCAGCCGGGCCAGGCTCACCGACGGACCGGCCATCCAGGTGCTCGACCGCCTCCTGCAGGAGTACTTCGAGCTCGGCGACTACCTCATGCTCGCCTTCACCGAACCGCACCTCATCGACTCGGCCGACTGGGAGAGCGAGACCCCCAGCGACCGCGAGCTGATCGTCATGATCGAGCGCGGTCACGAAGAGGGCTCGGTCGACACGCGAATGCCGGCGAGCTGGGTTCAGCAGGTGATGTGGGCGCTGCTGTATGCCGCGTGGCAGCAGATCCGCGACGAGGAGACCTCCAAGCACGACGCGCTCGGGATGTGCCTGCTCGCCTTCCACAAGGCCGTGGCCGCCTCAGCCTGAGGGCAGCTCGGCCAGCATGATCGGCATCGTGGTGGGCCGCCGCGACCCGCCCGCCGGCTCGACCGTCAGCGCCACCCGCGCCTCCCCTTTCTCCGGTACGGCCCGCAGCATCCCGTCACCGTCGTCCAGCAGCCCCGCCGGGCGGGCGCCCTCCGGCCCCATCAGCCACAACGCGTAGTCCTCTTCCTCCTTCAGGCGCGGCAGCCCGGTCGCGGCGAACACCATCCTGCCCCGCTCCCTGGAGACCACGATGGTGGCCTCGCCCCCGGCGGTGACCGGCCGGCGCAGGATCCGGACGTCGGGGGCGGCCATGACGTCCAGCAGGTCCTCCTGCCGTTCGAGCGCCTCCTGCCGATCAGCGGTCACCGTCTCCAGCCGCTGCTGGCCCTGTACCGCGAGCACCCCGAGGGCGACGGCCGCCGCCGCGGACACGGCCGCCAGCCCCGCCGCCACCCGCCCCCGCCACCCGGGCGCCCCGGACCCGGCCCGGCCGTGCCTTCCGGGCCGGGGGCCGCCCGCTTCCGGCGGCGCGCCAGGTGCGGCCGGCGCCGGCGAGGACCCGGCCCCCGTGGCGCCGGTCCGCTGAGGTCCGGGCCGGTCGGGTCCTGCAGCGCCGGTCGCGAACGGGAGGGTGCCCGTCGGCTCCGCCCTGGGGTACCAGACGGTGGCGCCCGATTCGGCCAGCGGCCAGGGGTGGACGGTGGCGGGGGTGTGGGCCTGCCGTACCTCGGCGGCGGAGGCGAGCACGCGGCGGCGCAAAGCGGCGGGCGGCGGGAGGGCCACGGGGAGCGCGAGGCGGGCGGCCGTCTCACGCAGGCGGCGTACCTCGCCCTGGCAGGCCACGCACCGGACCAGGTGCCGTTCGAACAACTCGCCTTCCAGTTCGGGCAGGGCGTGCACGGCGTAGGCGCCGGACAGGGCGTGGAGGTCTTCGTTCATGGGGTCGCTCCCAGCCGGTACGGCCCGTCGCGCGGTGAGCGCCGCGAACGGGGTGGCGCGTCGCGGCCGTGGCGGGGCGGTCGCGATGCTCACGTCTGTACTTCGGCCCCTCGGGCCCGCCGGATGCCGGGCCTTGCGCTTTTCCCATGTCGTGCGACAATTTCATTGGGTGATGAATTATGAGCTGTGTAATCGCGGGAGGCGGTCCGGCGGGCGCGATGCTCGCCCTGCAGCTCGCCAGGTCCGGCGTCGAGGTGACGCTGCTGGAGAAGCACGCCGACTTCCTCAGGGACTTCCGGGGTGACACGATCCACCCCTCCACCATGGAGGTGCTCGACGAACTCGGGCTCATCGACGACTTCCTCAAGATGCCCCACCGCAAGACCTACCAGGTCCACGCGCTGACCGATGAGGGCCTCCGGCCGGTGGTCAGCCTCAGGGAGCTGCGCACGCCGTACAACTACATCGCGATGGTCCCGCAGTGGGACTTCCTCGACCTGATCACCGGGGCGGCAAAGGAGTACCCGTCGTTCCGGCTGATCATGAACGCCGAGGCGACCGGCCTGATCCGCGAGGACGGCGTCGTGCGCGGGCTGCGCTACCGGGACGCCTCGGGCGAGCACGAGATCAGGGCCGCGCTCACCGTGGCCGCCGACGGCCGGCGCTCCACGCTGCGCGCGGCGGCGGGGCTCGTGCCGAAGGAGTTCGGGGCGCCCATGGACGTGCTCTGGTTCCGCATGCCGAGAGAGGCCGGCGACCTCGACCAGACGTTCCTGCGCCTGGCGCCCGGCCGGCTCATGGTCGCCATCAACCGGGAGACCTACTGGCAGATGGCCTACGTGATCCCCAAGGGCGGCTTCGACCGGCTGCGCGCCCAGGGCATCGACGCCCTCAGGGAGCCGGTACGGCGGCTGCTGCCGTTCCTCGGCGACCGGGTCGGCCTCGTCCGGGACTACGACGACCTCAGCATGCTGACCGTGGCGGTCAACCGGCTGGAACGCTGGCACCTGCCCGGTTTCCTGTGCATCGGGGACGCGGCGCACGCGATGTCGCCGGTGTTCGGCGTCGGCATCAACCTGGCCGTCCAGGACGCGGTGGCCACGGCCAACCTGCTGGCCGGGTCGCTGCGCTCGGGGGCGCCGATCCCGGAGCCGGCGCTTCATTTGGTGCAGCGGCGGCGGCTGTTCCCGGCGCGGGTCACGCAGACCGCGCAGCGGCTGTTCCAGGACCGCGTCATCAGCGTCGTCCTGGAGGACCGGCGCGAGCCACCCCGCATCCCCGCCAACGTGACCGGCGTCCCGATCCTGGGCCCGGCGCTGCGGCGGTTCGTGGGCTTCGGCGTCCGGCCCGAGCACGTGCGCACGAAGGCCCTGATCCGCGCCTAGTCCGGCACGGGCAGGTGGTAGAGGGCGAGCGGAGCGGGCGGCGGCAGGGGCGCGGCCGGTCCGGTGTGGAAGGAGCGCAGCATCAGCCCGGCCAGGCGGCGGGCGGCGGCCACCGCGGTCTCGGCGGAGGCGGCGGTGATGCCGTCGGTGGCCATGAGGATGAGCGAGAGGTCGCTGCGGTCGAACTCGGCGCGTAGCTGGCCCGCCGCCTTGGCCCGCCGTACCAGCTCGGCGAAGCCCCGCTCGGCCCGTTCCCGCTCGCGCCCGAAGTCGACCGCGCCCGGGAACTCCGTCAGGAAGGCCGCCGCGAGGCCGCGGTCGACGGCGTTCATCGCGCACAGCTTCTCGATGAACGTGCGGAATCCACGCCAGGGGTCGGGATCCTCCAGAGCCTCGTCGATCGTCCCCACACAGGTGCCGAGATGCTCGCGGAACACCTCCGACATCAGCGCCTCGCGGGTGGGGAAGCGCCGGTACAGCGTGGCCACGCCGACGCCCGCGCGCCGCGCGATCGCGGCCATGGGCACGTCGAGGCCGCGCGCGGCGAACAGGTCGCCGGCCGCTTCGAGGATGCGCTCGCGGTTGTGCCGCGCGTCCGCGCGCATCTCGATCCGAGAGGATTCCACCGGCATGTTTCTCACATTAGCTCAAATGGAGGGGTCACTCCGTTTAGCGGGCTAGCGTGATGGCATGAGCGAGATGCGCGCGGCCCTTTACGACCGCTACGGCCCCCCTGAAGTGCTGTACGAGGGCACGCTGCCCAAGCCCGTCCCGGGCCCCGGCGAGGTCCTGGTACGCGTCCACGCCGCCACCGTCAACGGCGGCGAACTCATGGGCCGGGCCGGAAAGGTACGGCCGGTCACCGCGCTCGCCGGACCGGGCTGGCCCAAGCGCACCGGGATCGACTTCACCGGCGAGGTCGCCGGCCTGGGCTCACCGATGTCCGGACTGAAGCCCGGCGACCGGGTCTGGGGCGTTATGGCGAGATCCCAGGGCTTCGGCAGCGCCGCCGAGTACGTCGTCGTGCGGCCCCGGCAGCTCGCCTTCGCCCCCGCCGGGCTCGACCTGGTCCAGGCCGCGGCCCTGCCCGTGGGCACGACCGCGATCACCGCGCTGCGCGACAAGGCCCGCCTCGCCCCTGGCGAGCGCCTCCTGGTGCGCGGCGGCGCGGGCGGCGTCGGCAGCCTCGCCGTCCAGCTCGGCCGCGCCTACGGCGCCCACGTCACCGCCCTCGCCGGCGCCGCGAACCTGGATCTCGTCCGCGACCTCGGCGCCCACGAGGCGCACGACTACGCGACGACCGGCCCGGCCGACCTCGGCCGGTTCGACGTGGTCCTCGACACCGTGGGCAGGGACCTGCCCGCGTGGCGCCGCCTGCTGACGCCGCGGGGCCGTATGGTGGCGATCGCGTTCGACACCTCGCGCGTGGCCACCTCGATCGGCTACATCCTCGCCTCCACCGTGTACGGCGAGCAGCGCGTACGGGCCTTCAGCGGCAATCCCACCCACGAACTGTTCGCCGAGCTGACCCGGCTGACGGAGTCCGGGGCGCTCCGGCCGGTCGTGGACACGATCCACCCGCTGTCCGGCATCGCGAAGGCGCACCGGGCGCTGGAGGCGGGCGGTGTCCGCGGGAAGCACGTTATCCAAGTGATATGACCGGTTTACCGGGTTTGACGGGTCGCCAGGTGAGAACCCGTTCTCAGAATGCGGAATCCGGGGTCGGAGAGGAAGGCGGAGTGGAATACCCTCGTTTGTCGTGAGCGCACTGAGCAACCTCGATTCCTGGCGGGCGCTTCCCGCCGCCCAGCAGCCTGACTGGCCCGACCCCGCCGAGCTCGGCAAGGTCGTGGACGAGCTGCGTTCTCTTCCTCCCCTGGTGTTCGCCGGCGAGTGCGACCAGCTCAAGGCTCAGCTGGCCGACGTGGCCCGCGGCCAGGCGTTCGTGCTGCAGGGCGGCGACTGCGCCGAGACGTTCGCCGGGGCCACCGCCGACAACGTGCGCAACAAGCTCAAGACGCTGCTGCAGATGGCCATCGTCCTCACCTACGCGGCCAAGGTGCCCGTCGTGAAGATCGGCCGGGTCGCCGGGCAGTTCGCCAAGCCGCGCTCCAAGGGCACCGAGACCCGCGACGGCGTCACCCTGCCCGCCTACCGGGGCGACATGGTCAACGGGTTCGACTTCACCGAGGCCTCCCGGGTGCCCGACCCGTGGCGGCTGCTGAAGGCGTACCACTCCTCGGCGGTCACGCTCAACCTCGCCCGCGCCTTCACCAAGGGCGGCTACGCCGACCTGCGCCAGGTGCACGCCTGGAACCAGGACTTCGTGCTCGAGTCGCCCGCCGGGCGCCGCTACGAGCAGCTGGCCAGGGAGATCGACCAGGCGCTCGCGTTCATGCGGGCCTGCGGGGCCGACCCGGAGGAGTTCCACACCGTGGAGTTCTACTCCTCCCACGAGGCCCTGATCCTCGACTACGACCAGGCGCTCACCCGCATCGACTCCCGCACCGGCCTGCCGTACGACGTCTCCGCTCATATGGTGTGGATCGGCGAGCGCACCCGTCAGCTCGACGGCGCGCACGTGGAGTTCTTCTCCCGCATCCGCAACCCGATCGGCGTCAAGCTCGGCCCGACGACGACGGCCGACGAGGCGCTCACGCTGATCGAGAAGCTCAACCCCGCCAACGAGCCCGGCCGCCTGACGTTCATCACCCGCATGGGCGCGCCGAAGATCCGCGAACTGCTGCCGCCGCTGGTCAAGGAGGTCACCGCGTCGGGCGCGCAGGTGGCGTGGATCTGCGACCCGATGCACGGCAACACGTTCGAGGCCCCGAGCGGCCACAAGACGCGCCGCCTGGACGCCGTGCTGGACGAGGTGGCCGGCTTCTTCGAGGTGCACCGCGCGCTCGGCACGCACCCGGGCGGCATCCACATCGAGTTCACGGGCGACGACGTGACGGAGTGCGTGGGCGGCGGCCAGGAGATCGTCGAAGACGACCTCGCCCTCCGCTACGAAACCGCCTGCGACCCGAGGCTCAACCGCTCCCAGTCCCTGGACCTGGCCTTCCGCGTCGCCGAGCTTTACCGCTCCGTCTAGCGACGCATCTGTCGCGCGCGTCTGTTCCAAGCGCCTTTTCCGTTACGGCGGGGCCGGCTTGCCCGCCCCGCCGTACCTCCTTTCCCTCTGTCGAGCGATGGTCGTGAGGGCTCACGGAGTCGCTCGCCGTAACAACTCCGCTCTTGACCGGCGCCACGCCCCCGGTTCGGCGGGGTTTGGGGGTGTCAGGGGAGGTGGATGGAGGGGTCGGGGTGGGTGGGGACGGGGCGGCGGGTGGCCTGGCTGGTGGAGGTCCAGAAGACGCCGGCCGTGATCGCCATCAGGATGACCAGCCAGAGTGCCGCTCGGCCCATCCGCAGGCCGTAGCCGCACAGCAGCCACGACAGGGCCAGCCACCATCGCCGTGACGCCCCGGCCTTGCGGCGCATCTCCATGGCGCCGAAGGCGAAGTCGCTGGCTATGGACTCGTCGTCCAGGCCGGCCTGCAGGCCGGTGTAGAGGATGGCGAGGCGTTCCGCGCTGGCGGCGGTCTCGCCGGGGGCGGTCCAGCCTCTTAACAGGTGTTCGTCGGCCAGCGAGCGGCGGCGGGAGAACCAGCGCATCGGCGGCCACCGCAGCCCGAAGCGGACGCCGCTGGGCGTGAACGCGAAGGCGCAGTCCTTCAGGCGCAGGCCCGCCGGGTCGCTGTAGCCGGCGAAACGGCAGGTGGACAGGTCCAGGCCGGTCAGGTTGAGTGCGGGGGCGTTCACCTCGCGAAGGGACGTGAGGGCGGCACGGCCCCGGCCGGAGATGGCGGACGGGTGGTGCAGCACCGCGGATTCCAGGTCGGCCTGGGCGTCGGTGAGGCGCAGCAGCAGCGGGCCGGTGATCTCGGCGTGGCGCAGATCGGCGCCCGAGCCGGTGACGCACAGGTCGAGTCCCGACTCGGCGTGCACGTGGGCGGCAGAGAGGCGGCCGGTGACCGAGACGTAGACGTTGCCCAGGAAGTGGGCGGCGTCGAAGGCCACCGGGCCGACGACCTTGCGGCAGGAGAGCGTACGGCCGAAGCGCGCGCCGCGGAAGCCGGCGCCGTCACCGACGATCGCGGCGTCGAAGGTGGCGAACCCGTCGAACCGGGTTCGCTCGCAGGACAGGCCGCGGCCGCAGGCGGTCTGGCTGAACAGGGCGTCGCGCGCCAGGACGGCCCCGTCCAGCGACAGGTGGCCGCGGACCCTGACCCCGTGAAAGGACAGTTCGCGGGCGAAACGGGCGCCGGCCAGAGAGACGTTGCCCTCGAAGCGAGCGCCGAAGAAGGACGCCAAGCGGTCGAACCTGGCCCCGTCGAGGGAGACGTCGCCGAGGAAGGAGACTCCGGCGAAGCGCGTCTCGCAGGTGAAGTGGGCGCGGTCGAGGCGGGTTCTGCCGGGTCTGCGTCCGGTGGCCTCCAGGACCTGGTCCAGGAGTTCGGCGTCGATGGTGGTGCCGCGGAGGTCCACGAGGCGGCCGGGGGTTAAGGTGCGGAGCACCTCCGCGCGCGCCTCGGGCGTGGCGTGGAGCAGGCAGGTGCCGTGAGGCTGGTGTGCGAAGCCTGTGCAGGCGCCGGAATGCGCGCAGGTGACCCAGTCCATGCAGTGGTCATACCCGGGGACCGCGCCGGTCAAGGTTAGCCGTATCAACGGTCTATCCACCTTCATGCGGATATTTACGACACCAAGTGCCCTTAATACGCTGGTCATCCGTGTTTTATCCCCAGACAACGACCCACGCCCACCCCGCTGCCGGCGCCCCGGCCACACCCGCCCTCACCACGGACACACTCCGCCCTCACCACGGTCAGCGCCACGGCCACACTCGCCCTCGCCATGGTCGGCCGCCCCGCCCAACCCGCGCTCGCCACCACGGCGGCAGCGCTCTCGAACAGCGGGCTGGAGGCGGTCGCGACAGTACCCTGACGGCCTTCCAGCAGCCGGTGACCGGCAGCGGCCACGGCAATCGGGGTGGCTACGGCGAGGCCACCGGAACCCCGGCGCGCGTGGAGCCTGGTGTGCGGGCCCGGCGGGACATGGAATGCTGGAAAGCGGTGAGTGGTTGACACCGTTGCAACTTCAACGACGATACGAGGAGCCACTTGTGGCGACTATCGAAGTAACAGAGAAGAACTTCAACGACATCGCCGACAAGGGGATCGTCCTGCTCGACTTCTGGGCTGCGTGGTGCGGGCCTTGCCGTACCTTCGGGCCGATCTTCGAGAAGGCGTCCACGAAGCACGACGACATCACCTTCGGCAAGATCGACACCGAGGCCCAGCAGGCGCTGGCCCAGGGCTTCGAGATCACCTCGATCCCGACGATCATGGCCATCCGCGATGGCATCGTCGTTTACGCCCAGCCCGGCGCGCTTCCGGCTCCGGCCCTGGAAGACCTGATCGGGCAGGTGCGGGCGCTGGACATGGACTCCATCCGGTCCGAGCTGGCCGAGGAGCTCAAGAAGGCCGACCAGACCTGACGGCTTGACCCTCCGGACCTCGCCCTTTCGTCGACGGCGAGGTCCTTCTCACGTCCCCGGCCAGAAGCGGTCACCGCCCAGAGCCCGCCTCCGGTGACGCCGACCCTCAAGACGTGGCAAAGGCGGCCAAGGTTCTCCACCCGTAGCCGCCTCACCACGCTCTGAGCGCCGCGTCGGCGAGCAGCCCAGCGATGGAGACCGGCGCAACGTGCAGTGCCGCCTAGTGAGGCGATGCGCGCGACGCACCAGGCCCGTCGCGCCGGGGATACCTGCCAGGCCCGGCGACCGGGGGCTCTCCAGCCGTAGCCGCCTCACCACGCTCTGAGCGCCGCGTCGGCGAGCAGCCCGGCGGTGGAGACCGGCGCAACGCGCACGGCCGCCGAGTGGGGCGATGCGTGGCACGCCGACATGGCGGAGCCGACCCGGGGCTCTCCAGCCGTGGCCACCCCTCCGCGCTTTGAGCGCCGCGTCGGCGAGCAGCCCGGCGGTGGAGATCGGCGCAACGCGCACGGCCGCCCGCTGGACGGGTCCGTGGTCGGCGCGGTGCGGGGGGCCGGGGGTGGGTTAGGGCAGGGTGGTGAGGAGTTCGGCGATCTTGGTGAAGTGGTGGGTGCGCCAGCCGCCGCCCATGATCTTGCGGCTGAACCGCTGGGCCGGGTCGTCCGGGTCGAAGCCCTCGTGGTCGAGGAAGACGCGGGTCCCCCTGCCCTCGCCCTCCAGGCGCCAGCTCACCGTCCAGTCCGCCTTCTTGCGGTCGCTCCAGCTGATCTTCAGGAGCTTTCCCGGCTCGATCTCCAGCACCCGGCAGTACACGATGCCGTCGAAGCCCACGTTCGGGCGTGGCTCGGTGGTGAAGGTGAACTCGTGGCCGATCTCCAGCCGGAAGCTGTTGGGCATCAGCCACCTGGCCATCAGCTCGGGGTCGGTGAGGGCGCGCCAGACCTTGGCGGGCGGGTGGGCGTAGAAGTGGTCGACGCGAATCGCGGTCAGGTCGTCAGTCATCATCCTGCTCATCCATCGTCTCGGGCATCTCGTCGAGGACCGTGCCGAGTGCGGCCAGCCTCTCCCGCCAGAACCGCTCGTACGGGCTGAGCCAGTCGCGCAATTGCATCAGCGGCTCGGCCTCCAACCGGTAATGGCGCTCGCGTCCCCGGCGGGCCTCGGCCACCAGGCCGGCGTCCCTGAGGACCTTCAGGTGCTCGGACACACTGGGGCGGCTCATGTCGAACCGTTCGGCCAGCCGCCCGGCCGGCTGGTCCCCCTCGCGCAGCAGTAGCTCCAGCAGCCGCCGCCGCGCGGGACTGGCCAGTGCGGCGAACAGGGCGTCGGAGGACATCAGCTCTGGCTGACGACGTAGCCGTTGCCGAACGGGTCCTGGAAGAGCAACTGGCGTCCCCAGGGCTCGTCGGACGGGCCGTCGGCGGTGGTTCCCGCCGACCTCAGGCGTTCGGCCAGGTCGTCGAGGTCGGGCGCGGTCAGGATGAGGCCGCCGATCGGGGCCATCTCGGGGAACCACGAGGCGAGCAGCAACGTCGTCGTACTGCCCTCCGGCGCGACGGTGAGCCAGCGGCCCATCGGGAACGGGTTGTCGGTCCTGATCCCCATGCCGAGGGGGCCGGTGTAGAAGGCCAGGGCCGTCTCCTGGTCGGCGACGGGGATGGTCACGGTGGAGATTTCCATGTCGGCCACTATGCGTAGGAAATATCCTACATATCAATATCGGGGGAATCCCTGATGAGTCCCCGAGGCCGTCGTCCGTAGAATCGAGGCATGCTCATCGACGACTACGTGGCCGATCTGGGCCGGGCCCTGTACGGGCCGACGGGACCCAGGCGCGACATGGTCGTCGAGGCCCGCGACAGCCTGATCGACACGGCCGACGCCTACGAGGCGGACGGGCTGGCGCGCGAGGAGGCCGAGCGGCTGGCCGTACAGGAGTTCGGGAGTGTCGAGGAGATCGCGCCCGAGTACCAGAGCGAGCTGACGGCGTGCGCGGGGCGCAGGCTGGGCGGGCTGCTGTTCGTGAGCGTGCCGCTGACGGCGCTGGCGTGGGCGATGCTCTGGCGGGTGTTTCCGCTGGATCCGGCCATCTGGGCGCAGAAGCCGGCCTGGTTCGGCGCGATCTCGCTGGCGCTGGATCTGCTGCAGGTCGCGGTGGGCGTGAGCGGCGGGCTGTCGCTGCTGGCCCTCGGGCGCGGCGCGCGGCTGCTGCCCAAGGCGCGGCTGGTGACCCGGTCGCTGGGCGGGCTGGTGCTGGCCATGCTGGCGATCACCACGATCTTGGGCATGATCCTGACGATCGGGGTGAAGGGGCCGATCGGCTTCGCGGCCTATCCCCCGGGCGTCATGGTGACGGCGGTGAGCTACGTGCTGGCCGGGGTGCAGTTCTACTGCGCGGTGCGGTGCCTGCGCATCACGAGGACGGCCGTAGCACACCACTGATCGTGGCGGTGAACTCCCGCCAGGCGGATCGCTCGCCTTCGAGCTGCCGCCTGCCGGAGCCGGTGAGCCGGTAGGTGCGGCGTTTGCGGCCGCCGACCGTCGCCCATTCGCTGGCCAGGTAACCCACGCGCTCCAGCTTGCGCAACGCCGGATAGACCGTGCCCGTGGGCACGCTGAGCGCGCCGCCGCTGCGTTCCTGCAGGGCTTCGATGATCGCGTAGCCGTGGAGTGGCTCGTGCTCCAGCACGGAGAGCAGCAGGGCGTCCAGATGGCCGCGGAGCGCGTCCGGGTTCATGGCGACAATCCTAGGTTCCCGTTCGTCATATAGACAGTCTACATGTAGGCTCGCTATATGTAGGCAGACACAACAACAACGGGGACGGAGTCCATGGAGGCACTGGATCTGGCGCGCACGCAGTTCGCGCTGACGGGCAGCCTGCACTTCCTGTTCGTGGTGCTCACGCTGGGACTGGCCCCGCTGGTGGCCATCCTCAACACGCGCTGGGTGCTGTCGGGCAAGCGGCTTTATGAGGGAATGACCCGCTTCTGGGGCCAGATCTACGTGATCAACTACGCCCTGGGCATCGTGACCGGGCTGGTGATGGAGTTCCAGTTCGGGCTCTCGTGGAGCGGGCTGTCGCACTACGCCGGCGACGTCTTCGGGGCGCCGCTGGCCATGGAGACGCTGGTGGCGTTCTTCCTGGAGTCGACGTTCCTCGGGCTGTGGATCTTCGGGTGGCACCGGCTGCCCAAGAAACTCCACCTGGCCTGCATCTGGATCGTCACGCTCACCGCCTACGCCAGCGCGTTCTACATCATGGTCGCCAACTCCTTTTTGCAGAACCCGGTCGGCTCCGTCGTCAAGGGCGACCACATGGAGCTGGTCGACTTCGGGGCGCTGGTGACCAATCCCGCGCTGGTCCTGGCCTTCCCGCACATCATCGGGGCGGCGTTGTTCACCGGCGGCATGGTCTTCGTCGGCGCCAGCGCGTACCAGCTGAGGCGCCGCACCCACGAGGGAGAGTTCTTCACCAAGTCGCTGCGCACGGGCGTGGCGACCGCCGCGATCGGCATCACGCTGGCGGTCGTCGCCGGCTACGCGCAGTTCGCCGTGATCGAGACCGACAAGTTCGAGAACAACGTCGGCGCCGCCGTCGGGCTCGGCTTCATGATCGAGCTGGGGCAGCTGCTCTGGTTCGTGGTGATGCTGGTGATGCTGCCGCTGGTCCGCTGGCTGCCCACCTGGCGCTGGACCTACCCGATCCTCATCATCATGACGCCGCTGCCGTTCGTGCTGTCCATCCTCGGCTGGATGGCCAGGGAGATCGGGCGCCAGCCCTGGATGATCTGGGAGAAGCTCACCGTCGCCGACGCCATGTCCCCCGGGCTCACGTCCGGGATGATCACCGCCTCTCTGATCGGGTTCGTCGCCGTGCTCGGCCTGCTGGCCGTCGTCGACTACGTCCTCATCGTCCGCGTGGTACGGCGCGGCCCCGCCGACCTCGCCCTCGGCGCCCCCGCCGAGGACCGCCGGCCGGCGATGAGCCTCTAGGAGCCTTCACATGGAACTGATCTGGTTCGTCATCTTCGCCGTGCTGCTGGCCGGCTACTTCGCCCTGGAGGGCTTCGACCTGGGCGTCGGCCTGCTGATGCTGGGCCGCCCCCAGGAGCGCAGGGACCGGATGGTGGCCGCCATGGCGCCGTACGTGCTGGCCAACGAGGTGTGGCTGGTCGCGGTGGCCGGGGCGCTGTTCGGGGTCTACCCGATGCTGGAGGGGCCCGTGCTGTTCGGGCTCTATCCGATCGTCGTGGCGATGCTGCTGTCGTGGGTGCTGCGCGACGCGGGGCTGTGGTTCCGCCGCCGCATGGACGGGGCCGGATGGCGCTCGTTCTGGGATCTCATGATCACGCTGGGCTCGCTCGGGCTGTCGGTCGGGTGGGGTGTGGCGCTGTACGCCGCGGCCACCGGGTTCACCGCCTCGTTGCTGCACCCGCTCGGGCTGGGACTCGGCGCGCTGCTGGCCGTGGTGTTCGCGGTGCACGGGCAGGCGTTCCTGAACTGGCGTGAGGGCGGGAAGGCGGTGCGGCTCCTGCTCACCGGCCTGGCCGCGGCGGCGCCCGTGATCGCCCTGCTCATCGGGTCGGCCGGCTTCCTCATGGCCTCGTCGGCAGCCGGTTCCAGCCTGAATGTGCTCAGTTTCATGGTGTTGCCGTTCGCGCCCATCATGGTCGGCGCGCAAGTATGGGTCTGGCGGACCTTCCGGGGCGCCATCCGTACTCCGTCGTTCTTCTGAGGACTCGTGCACAAAGATCTCCTGCGGCTCATGCGGGCCGAGCAGTCGGTGCGCAGGCATCTGGCCGTCACCCTGGCCGCCGCCACGCTGGCGGGACTGCTCGTGCTCGTCCAGGCCGAGCTTCTGGCCGGGGTGCTGTCCGGCAGGTTCACGCTGGCGGCGCTGGGCGTGCTGGCGCTGGTCGTCGGGTTGCGGGCGCTGCTCGGGTGGAGCCAGGGCGTGTTCGCCGGCCGTACCGCGACCGGGGTGAAGTCGGCGCTGCGCGAGCGATTGCTCGGCCGGCTGCGGGAGATGGGACCGGCGCGCCTGGCCGGCCACCGCTCCGGTGAGCTCGTCACGCTGGCCGGGCGCGGGCTCGACCGGCTCGACCCGTACCTGACCGGCTACCTTCCCGCCATGGCGGTCGCCGGGGTGGTGCCGCTCGCGGTGCTCATCCGGTTGTTCGCCGCGGACCTGGCCAGCGCGGTCATCGTGCTGGTCACGCTGCCGCTCATCCCCATCTTCGGCGCGCTGGTCGGCATGCACACCAAGGC